>WRDE01000170.1 GCA_009783605.1 Oscillospiraceae bacterium | reverse complement strand
CGACGATTATATCAAGGTGGTCAAGAAACGCAATCTCGGGCTGACCGCCCGGCAGAAGATGTTTATGCTGCTGCTGATCTCCGGGGCGTATGCCGGCTGGCTCTATCTCAACGGCGACGCCAAGCAGACGATACCCTTTGTGGAGCAGCCGGTGGACCTCGGCCTCTGGTTTATCCCGATCTGTATGTTTATCATCATCTCGTATACCAACGCGGTCAACCTCAATGATGGGGTGGACGGCCTCTGCGGTACCGTCAGTTTTATCGCCGCGCTGCCCTTTGTGATCCTGGCGGGGTTCGCCGGCGCCTGCGGTATCGGACTGACCGCCGCCGCGCTGGCCGGCGCAATGCTGGGCTTTCTCGTCTGGAATCTCCATCCCGCCCGGGTATTTATGGGCGACGTCGGCTCCTTTTATATCGGCGCCGCCCTCTGCGCGCTGGCTTTCGGGGTCGGCAAACCGCTGCTGCTGGCGCCGGTCGGGGTGATCTATATTACCGAGACAGTGTCGGTGATATTACAGGTGCTGTATTTCAAAGCCACCGGCGGCAAACGCCTGTTCAAAATGAGCCCGATCCACCACCATTTCGAGATGAAGGGCTGGCGGGAGAACAAGATCGTAACCGTATTCGCCGCCATCACCATGGCCGGCTGTGCCGCGGCGCTGCTGATTGATCTAATTGCAAATTGAAAATTGCAAATTAATAAAATGACATATAGATGTCAGGTACCCATCTGACAATATCACAATAATTTGCAATTTGCCATTTCCAATTTGCAATTTATAAAAAAGCGGGGTGAAAAACCATGACTGTATCCAACGCGCTGGCGCCGGAGAAGCAGAGCCGCCGGGAGCGTCTTTTTTCGGTGATCAACGGGTTTGATATGCCGTTTTTATCCTTTGTGCTGCTGCTGCTGGCGGTGGGATTGGTCGCGCTGTTTTCCGCTTCCTTCGCTTTCGCGTATTATTGGGAGGAGGACAGCTATTTTTATATCAAAAAACAGATTATCTTCGCGGTTATCGGGATTGCGGCGATGCTGCTTATCTCCACCATTGATTACCATGTTTTACACAAACTGGCTATCCCGGTCATTCTGGTATCGGTCGGGCTGCTGGTATTGGTGCTGGCGCTGTCGGCCGCCGACGGGATCCACCGGTGGATACGGCTGCCCGGCGGCTTTCAGTTCCAGCCGTCGGAGGTGGCCAAGTTCGGGCTGATCGTGATGATCGCCCATATGATCGCCATCAATCATAAAAAGATGAAAACGTTTAAGGCCGGTTTTTTGCCGTTTATCATACTGCTGGGGATTGTCTGCGCGCTTGTGTTCAGAGAACCCCACCTCTCCGGGACGATTCTGCTGTTGAGCATCGGGCTGGTGATGATGTTTATCGGCGGCACCGGAATCAAATATTTGGCCGGCACCCTGGGATTGGGCAGCGCGGCGGTGTATTATATGGTTTTTGTCAAGCTGTATGAGCGGGAACGGGTTGAGGTCTGGTTGGATCCGGTGATCGCCTTCGCGACGGATAAACGGGACGCGGCCTGGCAGATTATCCAGTCGCTGTACGCTATCGGCGCCGGCGGGCTGATGGGGCAGGGCCTCGGCAATTCGCGGCAGAAGCATATGTTTTTGCCGGAACCCCATAACGATTTTATCTTCGCGGTGATCTGCGAGGAGATGGGGTTTATCGGCGCGGTGATCGTGATCATTCTGTTCGCGCTGTTGGTCTGGCGCGGATTTCTCATCGGGATGAGGGCGCCGGATAAATTCGGTTCGATGCTGGCTATCGGCCTGACGGTCCAGATCGGGCTGCAAGCGCTGATGAATCTCGCGGTGGTGACCAACACCATCCCCAACACCGGTATTTCACTGCCCTTCTTCAGCTACGGCGGCACCTCATTGGTCATGCTGCTGGCCCAGATGGGGGTGGTTTTGTCGATTTCGCGGCAGATGAGGGGAGGGCACTCGTAGTTTGATCAAATCGGATTAATGCGGTGGTGTGCCCTCTCCCGAAGAACGCTCCGCGTTCTTCCTCAGTTATGATTATTATCATTTTATATATTGAGATCATATCGGATAAGTACAATGAAAGATGCCGTAGTTTGATCAAATCGGATTAATGCGGTGGCGTGCCCTCTCCCGAAGAACGCTCCGCGTTCTTCCTCAGTTATGATTATTATCATTTTATATATTGACATCATATCGGATAGGTATAATGAAGATGTCATGCATTGGGTGCGAACAATTCAGCATTCAGCATCCAGCATTAAGCATTCTCTATAGGGGGTAGAATCATGTTAAAAATCCTGATCTCCGGCGGGGGGACCGCCGGGCATATATCTCCGGCGCTGGCTATTGCCGGCAAGATACGAGAGCACCGGCCGGATGCCGAGATTTTGTTTGTCGGCGCGCGGGGGCGGATGGAATGCGAATTGGTGCCGAAGGCGGGATATCCGATCCGGACGGTGGACGTCCGGGGCTTCCGGCGGAAGGTGACGCTGCGGAATATCGGGCGCAACGCGTCGGCGGCGGTCCATGCGGTCACCGCCGGTATCGAGGCGGGGAAAATCATTAAGGAATTCGCTCCGGATATCGCGGTCGGCACCGGCGGATTTGTCTGCGGGCCGGTGCTGCGGAAAGCGGCGAAAATGGGTGTGCCGGTGGTGGTGCATGAGACCAACAACTATCCCGGCGTCACGGTCAAAATGCTGGCCAAACATGCGGCGGCGGTACTGCTGCCGAGCGAAGCGGCGAAAAAATATTTTTCGCCGGATGTGCCTATGGCGGTGACCGGCAATCCGGTGCGGGAGGCCTTTTTGCATCTCGACCGGGAAACGGCGCGGGCAAAATTGGGGTTGGACAGCCGCCCGATGATCCTCTCCTACGGCGGGTCTCTCGGCGCGGAAAAAATCAATAAAACGATGGTACAGGTGATGGCGCGCAGCTATGCGGCGGGAGCCTTTCAGCATGTCCACGCCGCCGGCGCCGCCGGATATGAAAAAACCGCCGCCGGAATGAAACAGATGGGCATTCCGACCGGCGGCGGGGGCATAAAATTGTTGCCGTATATCGACGATATGGCGCTGTATATGGCGGCGGCGGATCTGGTGATCTGCCGCTGCGGCGCCAACACACTGTGTGAGCTGGCGATGGCCGGACTGCCGGCTGTTTTGATCCCGTCGCCGTTCGTGGCCGAGAACCATCAATTTTATAACGCGCAGGCAGTGGAGCAGACCGGCGCGGGGATCTGTATTGAAGAGAAGAACCTGTCCGAAATAAGTTTGTGGCAGGCATTGGAAAAAATAATGCCGCCCGCCACCCGGCAGAGGATGGGGGAAGCGGCGAGATCGCTGGCGGTGCCGGACGCGGCGGAGAGGATTTGGCGTGAGATTGAGAAATGCTTAATGCTTAATGCTTAATGCTGAATTTTTTCGGGAGGGTGCAGATTGATGAGTATGGGGCTGATCAAGGAATTTGATTCGGTGGCGCAGCGGGTTTTATATGGGCTGCGGTTTGTGTACGCGGATTTTGTGGCGGTGGAATCGGATCTTGTGAGTGCCGGGAGCCAGCAAAGGCTGCATGAATTGATGGGGCGGATGCTTGGCCGGCTGTATGAGGAGCCGGGACTGCTGGAGCTGCCGGATAACCCGGACGAGGCGTATGAGTGGCATCTGTGCAACAACCAGAAGCCGGCGCTCAACGCCGTCTTTCTGGCGGTGTGCAAGCCGATATATGAATTTTATAAGTTCCTCTACATAACGGCGCTGCGCGGGGAACTGCGCGGCGGGGCGCTGTCGGTCGGCGGCGATGTGTTGAAACAAAACAAGGCGGGGTACAAGCCCTGTTTCGGAAACCTGCTCCGGCAGGCCGGGATTGAGGCCGTCAAGGATAAAAACGGGGTCACGCTCAACGCCGGCGGGGAGGTATTGGCCGCGCTGAAGCTGCTGGCCGAACGGGTGCCGGTGGATCCCGATCCCTGGCATCCCTATGCGCTGGAGGATTTTGCCCGCTGCTCCTTTGACGGCGGCAAGGCGTATCTGATAGAACGGATCGACAACGTAAACGGTTGGAACGGGCTGCTTACCGGACTGCAAAAGGAGTGTCTGGAAAATGGCTATGAGCAGGAGATAAAGCTCAGTCTCGGCGCGGCGGGGCAGGGATTGGATATCTATCTCAAAAATAAAGTCGGCGGCTTCCAGACCGGGTATAATCCGCGGAAATATCAGCAGTTTTACTTCGGGACCATCAACGGCATCGGCGAAAAAGCTATGCTGACCGATTTCGACAGCTTGGACGGGGATATCCGGCGGCATTTCATCAGTATCTGCCGGCGGTGCAACGGCTGTCTGATCTGCACCAAAAGCGGGAAAAACAAAAAATTTACCGTAGAGGTAACCTATGACGGCACAGCGTACAAGCTCTGCCCGTCCTATCCCCGCCATTCATGGGAAGCCCCCGACCCCAAACTGATCGGGGTACTGCTAAAGTATCATGAGCTGCAGGAAAAGTACGCTCTCAAATAAAGAACCCAAAAATTCAACGCCAAGCCAGCACTCCCCCCAAATGGTTTTATCCACTGTCCACTGTCCACTGTCAACTGTCCCCTCCCCCGCATAGTATGTCTTGTGGACGCGTTCCATACGTGTCCGCGGCATGATTATGCGAGAGGGTGTGCCGATGGAGCAAATACATAGACCTGTACGGTTGATGGTGGAGGGCGGGCGCCGGTTAGACGGTGCCGTTACCGTCCACGGAGCGAAAAACAGCGTACTGCCGATTTTGGCGGCGGCATTATTGGCAAAAACCGGTCCGGACGGGTCCGGCGGGGTCAGCGAGATTGAGAATTGCCCGGAGCTGTCGGACGTCCGGGTCGCCTGCGACATATTGCGGCACCTCGGGTGTACCGTTACCGTACAGGGCGATTTGATCCGGGTGGAGGCCGGCGGGCTCTGCCGGAGTGATATCCCCGACGATCTGATGTCCGGAATGCGCTCCTCCATCGTCTTTCTCGGCGCCGTTATCGCCCGGGCCGGCGAGGCGCGGATGACCTATCCCGGCGGCTGTGACCTGGGGCCGCGTCCGATAGACCTGCATCTGTCGTCATTGGAGCGGTTAGGGGTCGAGATCAGCGAACGGCACGGCGTCTACCACTGCCGCGCGCCGAAACGGCTGCGGGGAGCGACGGTGATCCTGCCGATACCCAGTGTCGGCGCCACCGAAAATATATTGCTGGCCGCAGTGACCGCCGAAGGGGTCACCGTGATCCGCAATGCCGCCCGAGAGCCGGAGGTGGCCGATCTCTGCCGGTATCTGATCGCCTGCGGCGCCGATATCCGCGGTG
>WRDE01000169.1 GCA_009783605.1 Oscillospiraceae bacterium | reverse complement strand
ATCGGGCACGAAAATCGCCGGGCGGATATCTAACCAGCAGTCCTGCCAGATGCCGGCGATGTGGCCGCCCCAGAAGGAGCCGTGGGGGTAGTCGCAGCGATTCCGCCCGTCGGCGTCCTTCCAGACCAGCATACTCAGCCGTTCGGCGCCGACGACCAGCTCGTTTTCCGCGCCGAACTTGACGAAATCGGTGATCTCCCATTCGATCGGCAGGAAGCCCTCGCAATCCTCGCCGATTTGCTGCCCGTTGACCCAGTACCGGCTGCGGTAGGCCACCGCGTCGAACCGCAGGAACACCCGCTGGCCGGCGGCTTCGGCCGGCACGGTGAAGGTCCGCCGGTAATAGCCGGCCTGTGCGCTGTCCCACTCGACGGGATATTCCGGATACAGCCGGAAATCGCCGCCCTGGACCGTGACCGACTCGCCGGCGATGTGTTTGTTATAGGAATGGGAAAAGCTGTTGACGTTGAACGGCGACGGCACGCAGATCCGGCCGTCATACGCCGCGGGCGGCGCTTCTTCTAATGATGAAGCCGGGGAGAAATCCCAGAATCCGTTCAGACAGGTTGTGTTACGCATGATATGGGCACCTCATTATTAAAATTATTATAGGCAGAGGCGGACACGAGGCCCGCCCCTGCAAAATTATTCGCGTATATAAGATTATTGATCATCGAATTTGCCGAATTTCGCCATTTCTCGCCGGATAACATCCGCCTCCGCTTCGATAGCCGACGCATAGTCGACAACCGAGCCGTAAACCGCATCCCGCATGAGCCAGATCGGTCTGCCGAGTGGCCCGTTGACATCCTTGGCAATCAGCGCCAGGTCATAACCGCCCCGGCCGTATACGTAATTGCGCATCATCTCGTCGCTGTCGTCGTCCCGCCAGAGGGTATCCCGCCAGTCGTCCATCTGCAGCACCTCGACCGCGTGGAACCGGCGGGCCAGCGCCTCCATGATATACCCGACACTGTCCATTTCGCTCTTGTTGGCGGCCAGCGGACTGGGGATGCCGAACAGCGGCGCGTTATGGTCGACACCGCCGCTGTAATTCTCCTGCGCATCATCGAATTTGGGCTGGGGCAGGAACCCGAAATCGGCTCCCATCTCCCGCAGCGCCCCCTCGCCGGGACTGCAGACGATAAACAGCGAATGGTTGTCGATAAAGGAGCCGATGATATCTGTAAAAGCGCCTTTGCCGTTCAGCTTGGTGTCGTGAATCTTATCCTCCCTGATCATCTTGCGCAGCATCGCGACAACATCGATGGCATGGGGGGTATCCGACGCCAGCTCCACCTGGCCCATGTCGTTGGTCTGGTAAAAGTGGGCGCCGTTGGCTATAAAGACCCCCCGACAGTAGTCGTCTACGGGACCCACCATACCCCAGCGGTCGTCGAAAGAGTCGACGATGCCGTTGCCGTCCCGGTCGAGCATCGCCCCCTTGGCGAATTCGATAAACCGCGGATAGGTCCATTTGCCCTGCCGCACCAATTCATAGGGATCCTCATATCCCAACTCATCCCAGATCTGCTTGTTGAAATAGCAAGACCAGGTCAGATAGGTATGGCTGGTAAACGGGCAGGCGCCGGCCAGCACCCTGCCGTTGACGGTAGCAGCCCGCATCAGATTCTGGTTCCACCAGGGATTCTCCCAGTTGACGGTGGTCAGATCCTGCAGGTCGCCCAGCACGTTGCTGCCGATCAGCTTGCCGTGGTTCCACATGGTGGTGATGATCAGATCGACATATTTATTGCCGGCCATCACCTCCGGCTGGACTTTTGAGATCAGCTCGCTGACATTCTGCTCCACATGGGTGATCTTGCAGTTATACAGGGTTTCCACCTCCTCGACGATCCGCAGCGTCTCGTCAAACTGCGGGGTCTCGCCGGCAGGCGGTGCCCAGCGGGTGGAGTAATAGTCGCTCACGAAGAATTCATAGCCGCCCAGATCCACCGTTTTCTCGTTGTCGCCGTTGGGCAGCAGCCATCCGGAGCTCTGGCCGCCTTTTCCGCAGGCAACCAAAGACAGCGCCATCAACATGACCACCGCCAGCGCCGTCCCTCTCAGCCAGGATTTTTTAGATCGCTTCAAAACAAAAGACTCCTTTCTTCTAATAACCTTTTATTAATAGCAGTTTTGTGCCGGCATTTTCCGCCGGCACCGATTCTGTAACCAGCATAAATGATTTCGGCAGGATTGTCAATAGATTTTTTATCAGGGAATAGGGAACAGGAAACAGGGAATCGGGGTTATATGATTTTTCTATTCCCTGTCCCTTATTCCCTAATTTAGTGAACTTCGATAATCAATCCACTTTTTTCCACTTTTTTCTCGTTAATCATGTTGACATGATTTGATGATTATGCTATATTTACTTTATGTGATTTTGTGCAATTCGGGTAAACTGACAGGAACAAAGGCCGTCCGTCTCTTTTTTTACGCCAATTCCGGCGTCAAACCGGCCAATCCGTCCTGTTTCCGCAGGGAATGGGACCGTCATTCACGGTTGCGCAGCAATATCTTAGGAGGGAACGTCATGTCTTTTCGCAGCCCCGCCCCGCGCATGACCGAGCCGGACAGGAAAGGAGCAAGAGGCCGGCCGGTTGGTTTTTCATCCAAACGGCTGCTGTGTCTGCTGTTATGCCTGCTGATAGCCGCCGGAAGTATTCTTCCCGGCAGCGCCGAAGACAGTAAACCGTCTTCCGGCACACCGGATAAAATGGGGGTCGGCGGCGCCGCCGCCAACGCCTCCCCTACCGGATATGTCGCCTATTTGGAAAAACATAAGGACACCGCCCCTGCCGGCGAGGAGTTTACTGTCTACGCAGCCGAGTCGTATACCCTCGGGATGTTTGTTCCGGAGCAACCGCCTGAAGAGCCTGAGGAAGCTGAAGAGCCCGGTGAACCCGGTGAGCCGGAAGACGCTGACGGGGAGGCCGAAGAACCCGAACCGGAAGCTCCGCCGGAAACCGGCCCGATAAACCCCGCCGAGGTCGAGATCTATCCCCGGGGACAGATTGAGGGCTCTCTCGCCGACGGGCTGTATATCGGCGAGGAGGGCGCGGTCAGCTTTACCGTCAATATCCCGAAGACCGGCATGTACAGCATCCGGATGCGGTATTATACCGAAGGGGGAAAAGCCGGCCGGATCGAGAAGAGGCTGGCTGTCAACGGCAAAAAGGCCTTTGACGAGTCGGAATTTCTGATCTTCGACCGGGTTTTCCGGGATCAGGCCAAGGATAAACCCAAGGACATCAACGGCAACGATATCCGCCCGCTCCAGGTGGAGATAAAAACCTGGATTGAGGCGCCCTTCCGCGATTCCATCGGCTATTTCCCGGAACCCCTCCTGTTTTACTTTGAAGAGGGCGAGAACATACTGACGCTGACGTCGGTGCGGGAGCCGATACTGATCGAGTCCTTTACCTTTTATAATGAGACGCCGGCCCCTTCTTACGAAGAGGTCAAAGCCGGTTATGCCGCCAGCGGCTATAAACCCGCCGACGCCGAGATTTTTATCCAGCAGGCGGAGCAGCCCCTGCGTAAAAACGAAAAATCCAACTATCCGGTCAGCGACCGTTCCTCCTCCGCCACCCAGCCGCAGGATATCTACCACATTATCCACAACACGCTGGGCGGCCCCAAATGGGCGAATATGGGCAGTTGGGTCGACTGGGAGTTCACCCCCGAGGCCTCCGGGCTGTATACCATCAACCTGCGCTGCCGCCAGAACGTCAATTCCGGCGCCGAATCCTACCGGAAGCTGACCATCGACGGCGAGCTGCCCTTTGCCGAGGCCGCCTCGCTGCCCTTCCGGTATTCCACCGACTGGAAATCGGTCACCCTCGGCGACGGCGAACAGGATTATGAGTTCTATTTTGAAAGCGGCAGAACCTACATCATCCGGTTGGAATCGGTGCTCGGGGCGATGAACGACGTGCTGCGCCGGGTGCAGGACGTGGTCTCCAGCCTCAACGCCTGTTATCTGAAAATCCTGATGATGACCGGTCCCAACCCCGACGCCTGGCGGGATTATAAGTTTGACAAGCTGATCCCGGATGTGCTGGAGGAGATGGGGGTCCAGGCCAACGAGCTGCTGGCCATCTCCAATGAGATCCAGCGCCTCTCCGGCGAAAAAGGCGAGCGGGTCGCCCAGTTGGAGACGCTGCAGTATATGGTGCAGCGGATGGTCGACCGGCCCCGGGAGATCGCCCGGCGGTTCAATATGTTCAAGGACAATGTGGCGGCGATGGGCACCTGGATCCTGAATTCCTCCGCCCAGCCGTTGGAAGCCGACTATCTGGCCTTTGTCCCCGCCGACCAGCCGGCGCCGGAACCCAACTTCGGATTCTTCAAAAACTTTGTTTTCGGATTACAGTCCTTTTTCGCCTCCTTTGTCATCGACTACCAGTCGGTGGGCGCCGTTGAGGAGACCGATACCAATTCGGCCATCACCGTCTGGATCAGCTCCGGCCGGGACCAGGCCACCATCACCCGGGACCTGATCGACTCCAAATTCACCCCCGAAACCGGTATCAGCGTCAACCTCCAATTGGTCACCGGCGGCACCATCATGCCCTCGGTGCTGGCCAAACGCGGCCCCGACGTCTCTCTCGGCATGGGGATGGGCGACCCGATCAACTACGCCATCCGCAACGCCGTCAAGGATGTCGGCCACTTCCCCGACTATGAGGAGGTGGTGACCTCGCGGTTCAAAGAGAGCGCCGTCGTACCGTTTGCTTATATGGGTAAAACCTACGCCCTTCCCGAAACCCAGAGCTTCAATATGCTCTTCTACCGCACCGATATCTTCGAGCAGTTGGACCTGACGGTGCCCCGGACCTGGTATGAGCTGGAACAGACGGCCAAGGAGCTGCAAAAGAAGAATATGGAGATCGGCATCCCCCACGATCTGAACGCGCTGCTGATGATGATGTACCAGCGGGGGCTGGAGCTGTACCGGGAGGACGGCAAATACGCCAACCTTGACCGGCAGGACGCGGTGCTGGCTTTCGCCCAGATGATGGACTACTTCACGCTGTATAAATTCCCCACCGAATTCGACTTCGCCAACCGGTTCCGCAACGGGCAGATGCCGCTGGCTATCGTGGATTACACCACCTACAACCAGATGACCCTCTTCGCCCCCGAAATCCGGGGCAAATGGGCGATGGCGCCGCTGCCCGGCACGCCGGGACCAAACTATCCGGAGGATCCGGAGGATATCAACAACGCCTCCACCTCCGGCGGCTCCGCCGTCTGTATGCTCCGGGACTGCGAGGATGAACAGTCGGCCTGGGAATTCATGAAATGGTGGACCAGCGCCGAGATCCAGGCCACCT
>WRDE01000168.1 GCA_009783605.1 Oscillospiraceae bacterium | reverse complement strand
TTCCTCAAAGTCCTATAAGTTGAGAAAACAGCTTCCGAATCCACAGGAAAAATGGGAAATCCATGAAGGCGTCCATGATGCGATCGTTGAGCGTGACGTTTGGGACAAAGTGCAGAAATCTTTTGGCGGCTCCAAACAGCGCAAGCCAAAGCACACCGAAAAGAATATGTTTGCGGGTTATCTTTTTTGCTCTGATTGTGGGGCACGGCTAAATTACAAGTTTACCCACGACAATCCGGACAATCACTACTTTTCCTGTCATAACAAACGCCAGAACAATGGCTTGTGTGCTAAAACCCACCACATCCGCGTGGACACCATCACCGATGTTGTTACCCGTCACCTCTCAAAAATCCTACGATTCGCCGCCCTGTTTGAGGATGAATTTGTTAAAATCGTCGTAGATGAGCAATACAAGCGGATACAGCTTCAACAGCGGAAAAACCAAATCGCCTTACATGAAGCGCTGGCGCGGGAAAAAGAACTCGATATCCTGTATGAAAAGGTTTATGAGGATCAAGCCCTCGGACGGATTACGGAAGAACGGTTTTTGAAGTTGTCAGGGAAATACGAGGATGAGCAATCGGCGCTAAAACAAAATATCAAGCACCTTAGAACGATTGTGGATGAAGAAACCGCGCATGAAATGAACGCCGACGCCTTTCTCAAACTGGTGAGGAAATACAATGATATTGACACCCTCACGCCGAATATCCTACGGGAGTTTATTGACAAAATCATCGTGCATCACCGTGAGCAGGAGTTCGGGCAGACCGTTCAGGACGTAGAAATCTTTTGCCGTTTCATCGGCTACATTGAATTGCCGGAGCTTACAAAAGTTCAAAAAGAACAGCTCATAGCAATTTTCGGACGTGATGAAATGGAAAAGGCAGGGTGAAACCCCGCCGAAAAGCAAAAAGAATAGCTATAAAAGACAATCATGCCCCTTATAGCTATTCCGACTGGCGGAAAGGGAGGGATTCGAACCCTCGGTAGGGTATTAGCCTACATACGATTTCCAGTCGTACGCCTTAGACCAACTCAGCCACCTTTCCAAAGGGGATGGAGAGATTTCCAATCGTGTATTACATGATTTCCAGTCGTACGCCTTAGACCAACTCAGCCATCTCTCCAGAGCTCTGAGCTATTATACAGAACCCGCGGCAAAAAAGCAAGTCTTTTTTTGCCGCGGGTTTATATTTGTCTTTTTCCGGCTCTTCCGGGGATGACACGGCATATCGCCGGGGATGTCTATTCGACCGGGAATTTATCGATCTTCCCGACCAACCGCTGCAATATCAGCCGCGCATCGGCGATAGTGACGTCACCGGAGCCGTCCGCGTCGGCGATATCCAACTGAGTGGGCGTTAAATCGCTTTTTCCGACAAGGTATTGCAGGACCATCCGTGCGTCGGTGACCGCGAGCTTACCGCTGCCGCTGACGTTGCCCAGCAAATAAGTAAACCGCGCCTCCAGCGTGCGGTTCGCGGATACTTTGAAGGTATACATGGCACCGGCGCCCGCTACTTTAGTGTTGTTCTCATACCAGCCGTCGAACCGGCATCCGGCGTTGGGGGTGGCAATAAGAATAACTTCAGCGTTACAGCCGTATCCGCCGGAACCGGCGACTACGCCTTTGCCTACAGCGTTCGCGTCGATATCGTAGGCGCGGAAGACCGGATAACCGTCGTTCTCTTCGGGGTCGATCGCCCAGATGGTGGTGAAATCGAATCCGGCGAAGGAGGATTGCTGTTTCATGGCTTCGGATGAGAGGGGAGTGGTGTTGTCAGGGTCGGAACCGGTGCCTCTTTTATCGATTAACAGAAGCGGCACACTGCTGACGATCTGCGGACTGTCGGTATTCCAGTAGCAGTTGTTGGCGATACCGGTGATACCTCCGGCGATACCGCCGGTTCTATTTGCTATACCATTGCTTACCGAACCGATATTGTATGATCTCCGGATATTACTGGAACTATCTCCGCAGATACCACCGATATTACCACCTCCGGATATCGCTCCGATGTTATAGCAATCATTAATAATATTTTCGCTGTTGCCGCAAATTCCTCCGGTTGCGGATGGAAAATAAGACATCTGGTTATTATCGGAAACTATCCCTGTATTACGACAATTGTCAATGATGCTTTTATTTTTTCCGCAAATCCCTCCGCTATACGAAGGAGCCCTATTGCCATTAATCGCACCGCCGTTATTACAATTGTTAATGCTGCCGTTGCTATCACTAAATCCGCAAATACCTCCTGCATGTTCAGCATTAATTGTTCCTGTACTATAGCTATTATTTATACTTGCAGCATCTGAATTCTTTCCGCAAATTCCTCCTGCGTATGCATAACCAAAGTAAGAAGAAGAAACCGACGACACTGTTCCAGTATTAAAGGTATTATTTATATTTCCATCCCCGGAGTTGAAACCACAAATTCCTCCTGCACATAAGTCACCATAACCGGAAGATGATATTATTCCCATATTATAAGAATTACTTATAATTCCGTTATTCGAATTATTCCCGCAAATACTTCCTATCCATGATTTTAAAGAGGAAGATGAACCAGTATATGAAATCAATCCCGAAAAATAACAATTATTTATCATTCCAAAATTATACCCGCAAAGTCCCCCAACAGTAGAATCTCTTGCGGTAGTAATACTTACCGACGCATCTTCCAGCCCAACATTTTTGATGGTCGCCCCGATCGCATACCCAAACAATCCGGCATATGCATAATCTCCGCCAACCGTCAGATTCCGTATCACATACCCCTGTCCGTCGAATACCCCTATGAAGTAATTATCCTTATCCCCGATCGGCGCCCATGATGTGCCGCTCAGATCAATGTTGGCGGCCAGATGATATTTTCCGCCCAGATTATTTCGTATCGCTTCCAGTTGTGCGCGGGTGGAGATGGGCGTCGACCCCACTTCGTATTCGCCGATCGGCGCGATAAATTTTCCGTTTGAACCGTATCCTTCCGCCTGTGTAAGTATTGCCGGTGAAAATGCGGATATGCTCAGCACCATAACTGCCGCCAAAACCAAACAAAAACCCTTAAACCACGCCTTTTTCATAACCAATGCCCTCCCCAAAATTTTATTTTTCCCCATTATAAACCAAAATCCCGCCGTTTGCAACACTCACAATCCATACTTCTCCCTGACATACTCATCCATAGCCTCCGCCACCCTTCTCGACACCTGCACCGCCTCGACCACCGTTTTTGCGCCGGTTACCACGTCGCCGCCGGCGAAGACGCCTTCGCGGGTGGTGTGGCCGTAATAGTCCACTTTTACTAAGCCGGAATTTTCGTTGACGTCAATGCCGGTGGTGGAGGAGACGATGACCGAGCGGGGGCCCTGGCTGACGGCGATGATGACCGAGTCGGCCGGCTCTAATTTTTCGGTCCCCCGGATCGGATGGACCTGGGTATAGCCGGATTCGTCGACGCTGATCTCGGAATCGGCGAAGATGACCCCCTCGTCGGTGATCTCGACGGCGGATTTCATCAGCTCGAATTTCACCCCGTCGATCTTGGCGTAGGTGACCTCGCCGGGCCGGGCGGTGATGCCGGATTCGTCCGAATGGCCGAAGATCCGGACGTCACGGCAGCCGTGGCGGACGGCGGTGCGGGCCACGTCCACCGCCACATTGCCGGCGCCGATGATGGCCAGCGAATCCCCCAGCCGGTAAACCGACGGATTTTTCAGGTATTCGATGGCATAATGGACATGGCCGAGGCTCTCGCCCTTGATGTTCAGCCGCAGCGGGCGCCAGACGCCGGTGCCCATAAAGATGGCGCGGAACCCGTCCCGGAACAGGTCGTCGACGCCGAGATTGGTGCCGATCGAGGTGTTGGGGCGGATCTTCACCCCGCTCCGGTAGAGGATATCCACCATCCGGTCGATGACGGTTTTCGGCAGCCGGAATTCCGGGATGCCGTACCGCAGCACCCCGCCGACATATTCGTTACCCTCAAAGATGGTCACCTCATAGTTCTTTGCGGCCAGCACGAAGGCGATGGTGATACCGGCGGGGCCGGAGCCGATAATCGCGATCTTGCCGCTCTCGCCGGTGGAGGGGATTGGCTGGTAGATGTTCAGATAAAAATCCGATATATATTTCTCAATGGCGCTGATGAAGACTGGCATCCCTTTATTCCCGAGGACGCAGTGGCCCTCGCACTGGTTTTCCTGATGGCAGACATGGCTGCAGATCAGCGAGAGCGGATTGTTGTCAAACAGCTTCTTGCCCGCTTGCTCCAACCGGTGGTCTAACAGCAGCGCGATGACGTCCCGGATCGGTGTCCCGATCGGGCAGCCGGCGGAACACTGGGGATCCCTGCATTGCAGACACCGCCGCGCGTCCTCGATGATGTGTTTGCTCATTGGGGGCCTCCTTGTGTAGGGAATAGGGGATAGAGTTCAGGGGTTAGTATAACACATTTTATCCGACATTCAAAGGCTGTCGGGATTGCTGTTCAAAATATATTAACATTGTTATCATTGACATAATTATTGGATGTATAGTATGATATAAACAGTATTGCTATTGCGAAAAGGATAAATTTTAGACGGAGCGGGGAAAATGGAGCCGGAAAAGAGGAAAAAACGGGGAAATGTCCTGCGCGCGCTGTCGTTTGCTTCCCAGATCGGACTGACGATGGCGGCCTGTGTGCTGATCGGGGTATTCGCGGGCAGATTTTTGGACGATACATTCGGCTGTTCTCCCTGGCTGCTGCTGCTGTTTTCGCTGTTAGGGATGGGGTCGGCGTTTCTGACTGTTTTTAAGATGGCGAAAAAGGAACGGTGAAGGGTAAAATAGAGATGAAGCTGTCTGCTGTCGCAAAGAGGATGATAGGGGTCACCGGTATTTCATGGTTGGTACTGGCGGCGGGGAGCGCCGTATGGTACCGCTCTCTCGGGTGTCTGCCCTTTGCCGCGGGAGCGCTGGCGGGATCGGCGCTGAATGCGGTGAAAATTATAATGATCGACCGCGCGTCCAAAAAGGTTGCGGGGATGGAGAAGACCAAAGCTGCGAATTATGTGCGGATCCAGCATCTTCTGCGGTTTCTGCTGACCGCCGGGGTGCTGACCCTGATCGGGGTGCTGGCCTACACCGAAACAGTGCCGGCGTCCTGTCTGTACGGCGCGGCGGCGGGGGTGCTGACTTTTCAAATCGCCGTGTATTCGATAAAAAACTACGCGGTGCGGGAAGCCGAAGGGCATCAGAAAACCGATGGAGAAAAGAACGGGGGGTGACGGATTTTGAATTTCAACAATACCATCCTGTGGATCTGGGAGATAGGCGGCGTTGAGGTCAAAATCACCCGGACCATCTTCAATATGTGG
>WRDE01000167.1 GCA_009783605.1 Oscillospiraceae bacterium | reverse complement strand
TCTCGTCGTGGTGCTGGTATTTCCGGCCACTCTCCAGGTCACCGACTGGGACGGATTGTTTGGTCCCGTTACCTCTGCGGCAAAGGGCTGGGTGCCGCCTTTCACCACACTGACCTCGGCGGGCGATACGGTCACTTCGTCCACGCTGGGCAGGGTGGACGCGTCGACATAGTGGGTGATCTGGAATTTGGTCACGGTGAACTCGATATGCGTCGTATAATAAATGCTTTCCGGTTCTTTACACGATTTCATGCTGAAACGGGCCTGGGCCAGGTCATTCCATTCGATCACCCGGTCGTTGTCGGCGCCGTTGTCCTCGCCGCCGTTTGTGCCCGCGTCGAAATCGGTCGTCTCCACGCCGTTTACCTTAACCTCAACCTTGGGCGGATTGTCCGGGGTCTTCCATTTCAACACATCGATCATTGGCATGGAGATGGTATTGGCGCCGTATGCAAAGGGCGAGGCTGCGTGGGTGAATTCCAGCGAATAACGCCGTTCATCGTCCCCGCCGCCGATGCTGTCACGGAGGTTAAAGCGCGGGTCGATAGGCGTCATGGCGGCATAACCGTCGGCACCGATATCCTTGCCGTCCCCGTCCCGGATGAGAAAGCTGAATTCGATCTCCAGGAAGAGCTGCGCGGGATCCAATTCAGACGCGAGCAGATCGGGATTGCCGCTCTCGAGGGTTTTCCAGTTGAAGATATCGTCCCATAATTCATCGCCGTTGGGCCCGATCTTGGTCACCTGAAGCGGATAATCCCCGATCCAGTCGATGCGTTTCTGCGGTACATAGTCAATCTCGTCGGCAGCCGCGTTGAACGCCGGCAGCATGCTGACCAGCATGACGGTTGCAAAGAAGAACGCGAGGAGCTTTTTGCCGTTGATTTTCATTTTTTTTACTCTTCCTTTCTGTTGTTGCAGCGGGCCTCTCCTCCCGCATTTTTCAAAGGCTTCCACCTTCTATACATCATCTTACCATATATTGGTGCGGATTTCAAGTAGAATATATCGTATCAGACAAATAGATTGACGTGGCCTTATAATAAAAAAATAAAATATTTTTCACTTTCACTGTTGACATTCACAAAAAAGGATGTATAATACCTTCACATTAATTTTTGTAAGGAAAGGTCGAACACATCATGGAAATAAGGAAAATTATTTTGGCAAAGAACACGAGGCGGGCGATATCATTATTTACGACGATATGTATGATGCTGTCGTTATTCGCATTTTTTAACATTATCAATGTGTCAGCAGAAAACCCTATTAAAATCCATACAGCAGAGGAATTAAGTAATATTCGGAACGATCTTTCGGGTAGCTATATCTTGATGAATGATATTAACTTATTTGATTGGGGAATATGGGAGCCGATTTCACTCAGTTCCGGTGTTATTTTTGATGGCGGAGGTCATACCATTTCTAATTTATATATCCCCGAAACAGTAGCCGCGCAATTTGCGGGACTTTTTGGTAATATTATTACAAATAATAAAATTGTAATCAAAAATTTAAAAGTGGAAATTGAAGAATGTGTTGCAATCGGTAAAGATGGTGGTGTTGCTACAACAGCAAATGGGCACAATTCAACAACATCCTGTTTCGCGGGCGGAATTATCGCAATGGCTTATGGTGATATAACAATTGAAAATTGTTATGTTTACGGAAATATTGAAGCAATTTCTACTTCTTTTGCATGGGCTGGCGGATTGATTGGTTACAGTAATAAAAACGTCGAAATAAATAATTGTGGTTCTGTTGGCAGTGTTTCTACTAAATCTGCTCAAAACAGTTCGGCTGTGTGCGGAGGGATGGTGGGATTCGGTAGCGGCCCTATTAATATTCAAAGCAGCTATTCTGTTATGGATATAATTGCCACTTCAAACAATACAACTTATGCATCAATGACAGGTGGATTTATTGGTTATAACGATAACACAACAATTATTGCAAACAGTTACGCCTGCGGCGATGTAACAGCAAATTCTAATTATAACCCTTTTTCTGGCGGTTTGATTGGTTTTGGATATAAGGGTGTAGAAATAACTAATTGTTATGCTACAGGTAAAATTACAGGAAAAACAACTGGTGGATTGATTGGCTACAGGTCAAGCTATAGTATAACATACAGTTATTTTAATAAAGAAACTACGGGACAAACACAGGCGATAAGCGGTGATTCATCAAAAGAATCTGCTAAAACTACAGCAGAAATGAAAACACAAACAACATATAAAGATTGGGATTTTGTTGATATTTGGGATATAGCCCCGAATGAAAACGATGGTTATCCTTTTTTAGCCGTAACACCGCCGTATAGTGTGCTTAAACGCACCCCCCTCGGCCACGTCTCCGGCGGCGACAAGCTCTCGGTCACCGATGCCCGTCTGGTGCTCCAGCATCTCGTCGGCAAGATCACCTTGACCGAAGAAGAATTGGACCTCGCCAACGTCAGCGGCGGCGACAACGTATCGATTACCGACGCCCGGCTGATCCTGCAGATGCTGGTCGGGAAGATTGCCGCCTTCCCGCGGAAGGCGTAGTTTCCCCCGGAAGGGCCAATATAAACACCCGTAGGGCAGACCTTGTGTCTGCCCTTATTTTATTGCATAACCCATAGCATTTTGTGTTCGCCCGGCATATCCTTATATCGAGGGACAATCTGTCAATCGAAAGGAGGGGTATTTATGCTTTGGCAGGTTTTGAATGTGCTGGCGTGTATGGAGCAGGCCGGCTGCCACAATGGCTGCTGCGATTTTTCGCGATGCCGCTGCCGCGACCAGTGCTGGAGTCACTGCCGGGACGGCTGCTGCTGTGACGGCTGCCTGCGGGACCGGCCCTGCATGAGCTGCCGGGACCGCCATTTTGCCAGCGCCGGAAGACGCAGGCCTTTTTGAGAGTATTGTGCTGGAGTGAAACCATATGAATCCATGTGAATTGAACGCGGCGATAACCGCTATCGCGAATATTCTATATGCCCGGCTCTCAAAAGAGGAGTTTTTGTATGTCAATGTTCTGCTTTCGGAGCTTAGTAAAACCATGTTTTCGATGGAGATTCTGAGGGGTATTTGTATCGTGGAAAAAATTGAGGAAAAGGAAGAGTAGAGCGGTTTGGCTTTTGGTGTACGGCATAAAAAAAGTTGATATGGCCAACCCGCGCGGAGAAAACCCAATTAAGCGACCGTACACGATTTATCAAATTGCTATAAAAAATGTACTGCGATTCACCGTCCGCCGGACAAGCGAATAGAATGGCATAGAAACACAAAAGGAGGTGTCGGTATGGGTCTTTGCAAATGCGGAGATGGCGGAAATTTCCTTTGGATCATCATCCTGCTCGCTATCCTGCTTTTCTTCCTCTAACGCAATCACAGACAGGGCCGTTTACAGCGGTCCTGTCTGTTTTTTTTATCGTTATTCTACTTTCAATCAGTTCAACCTAATATGGCTTTTAAGTTTTCGACCGCGAGATTGCCGGCGTTTTTTAATTTTTCCTGTTTCCAGGATATTTCATCCTCGCTGTCAGCATGAGAGAGGGAGGTGTTATTCAAATTCAGCGAAATATAATAATCACCATAGAAGATATGCAGCATCCATTGGCCCATACCCACTCCCTCCTGCAGATAAGACGCGCCGTCAATTCCGCCCAGCTCAACGATATTCTGGCTATAATAGTTGCTTGAAAAAGCCTTTTCCATTTCCCGCATATAGCTTGCCCAACCGTTTTTTAACAGACCTTTTTCAAAATCACTGTTGGCATCATAGAGCGCTTCCTGCCAGAGCGCGATATCGAAATGGTAATCCTTTGACATATAGTGGCTCTCGTCGATAAAATGTCTTTCGGTGATTTCGGCATCCTCCATATCCTGTCCCAAAAGGGCCGCGGCCTCTGCTATAGAAATCAGCGCCGACGCTTTGATGACGCCTTTTGTGGCTTTAGCGGCATTGCCTGTGTTACTGTCAGCGCTGCCGCCGCCGCTGTTGTTTCCGCCGCAGGCCGTCAGCAGAGAAAGAATGAGTATAATGACAACGCCAAGAGCTGCGATCTTTTTCATTTTCATTTTTTCCTCTCATTTATTTGGATGCCCCGCTGTATCACTCAAGGGTGCTTCCTTTGTATGAGTAGCCGTCCCACCCGCCATCGCCGTTTTTGATTCTGATTATACCGCTGTGCTCAAGGGTGCTTACATCAAGATAGATCGTCTCGGTGCTTTCCGGTCGGGCGTCGTACATCTCGGTTGCCGGGACGGCTTCAACGAATACTGTCAGTACCCAGGTGTGTTCATTGGTGGCTTCGGAACCGGTAACCACACCGCGGACCCAGTATTCGGACTGTTGCAAACCGTATTCAAAGTAGAGTACTGCGCTTCCGCCGAAGAATCCGACAAACGGGCCCTCCCCGGAGATCCAGTACCCGCTCAAGCGGTCCCAGAGGGGATGCAGCGAGCCGATCGGGCTGGTCGGGGCCGGCGGCGAGCCGCCGGAGGGCGCAACGGTCGGGTTGTCGGCTGCCGGGGGATTTGTGATATCCGGATTGAATGGCGCGTCGCCGCCAGCGGTGGTTGGATCGTCGCTTGTCGGCACCGGGGATTCGCCGGCAGTGGTGGTGGTCACGCCGGAAACCGGATCATCGCCGGCCGGCGGATTCGGCTGGCTGTCGCCGGTCAATAAAACCACCGCTACCGCCGCCACCGCGCCCACCACCACGACCGCCAATACACTCACTAAGATTTTTGCTTTCAAAGACAGATTGTTCATTTTCATAATCTCCTTTTTTGTTTTTTAACTATGATCGTTTCCATACCTTATAATTATTATACCGCTGTATACGGATAAAAGCAAGAAAAATAAAAATTTGGGCAGCTCATTATCGCCTGTTTATTGTGCATCTCAAAACAAAATGCTATAATACCGGCGATACGGATACGAAAAGGATGTATACCCGCCATGCCCAAAACCGTGCTCCTGACTATCAACGCGAAATATGTACACGCCTCACTGGCGGCATGGTGTCTGGCCGCCGGCGTGGAACGCTATGCCCGGCTGCGGCATAACGTCGCCATCGTCGAATCGGTCGTCAGGCAGCCCGACGGGGATATTGCCGGGCGGATACTCCCCCACCGCCCGGATGTGGTCGGTATCAGCGCCTACATCTGGAACGCGGGGAAATTACCGGGGCTGCTGGCGCTGCTGCGGGAAACGCTGCCCGGCGCGGTATTTGTGCTGGGCGGACCCGAGGCGTCGCATAACCCGGAATACTGGCTGACGCAGGGTGCCGATTATGTGCTGTGCGGCGAAGGTGAACAGCGCTTTCCGATGCTGTTAGACGCCCTCGCGGAGCGTGACGACGACGCGCTGGCGGCGGTCCCCGGCCTCTGCTATATCCATGACGGCAAAACGCGGAAAAATGGCCGGCCCGAACCGCTGACCGCATGGGTAAACCCCTAT
>WRDE01000166.1 GCA_009783605.1 Oscillospiraceae bacterium | reverse complement strand
GAATAGACCGCCGGGAAGGCCACCTTGATCAACGGCCGGAAGGCGAACACCACCGGCAAAATCAGCGCCACCGTGGTGACCGGCAGCCCCAGATAACTCTTGCGCGCCTCGTCGGTGCCGGCCTGTCGCATGATCTCGTCCACGTTGAAATACCCCAGCCGGATCAGCGCGCAGAGCACAAAGAGGGCGGTGACGATGCCGTACCAGACCGGGCTGTCGCCGAACCATTCCTCCTGCCGCCCGACGGTGTATCCGATGACCGACGGCAGCACCCCGAAGCTGACCAGGTCGGCCAGCGAATCGATCTGGATGCCGAACTGCTTCTCCCGGTCGTTGCGCTCCCGGGTCCGCGCCACCTTGCCGTCGAACATATCCAGCGCGCCGCAGACCATCAGGCAGAAGATGCCGCCGGCCGGCCGGCCCTGCCAGCGCTCCCCGTTTTCATTGACCCCGCTTCCGCTCATACAGATAAAAATCCCCATCATCGCCATACAGAGCGCCAGATAGGTCAGTATCACCGTATAATTGTAATACCCGATCAGCTTCAGCGACTTAAAAAATTTCATAAACGCACCCAAACTCCCCACATCCTGTTACAGACACACCATCCCTTATATTTTACGAAAATCATATGAACAAAGTATGAACAAATCGGATTTTCGACATAATTTTACTGGAAATAAAAATATCTGTCGATTTTTATGGATTTTAATGGTATGATATGTTTGGATCGCTCACCAGCGGCCCTTGCAGAGTATCCTTTTCCTTTCGTGTCGTAAGGGACGATGCTGTCAGAGCAGTTCCGTAAACATCTTAATCACAATTTCGGCCGACAGCTCCCCCATCTCCTGCTCGAACTGCCGGAAATTGATGTGGGGACCCTTTTCGGCCAGATCGGATATGGCGCGGAAGACGGCGTAAGGCACCCTGTTGGCGGCGGCGGCCTGTCCGACGGCGGCCCCCTCCATCTCCACCGCGGCGGCGCCGAAATCACTGATCAGCCGGCGTTTTAAATCGGCGTCGTCCACGAATATATCACCGGATACGATGGTGCCGCGTATGATTTTATGGCCGGGCGGCAGTATCCCCTGTGCCGCCTGTATATACCGCTCGGTCCATTCCGGGTCGACGGGAAACCGGGTCGGCTCATCGCCCGGACCATGACCCCCGATATAGGGAATATGTCCCCGGGCATATCCCCATGCCCCCAGATCGAAATCATGCTGGAGCGTATCCGCCGCGGCCACGATATCCCCCACCGCCAGCTCGGGATGCAGCCCGCCGGCGATACCGGTGTTGATGACCGCGCTCACGTCAAACCGCTCCACCATCGTCTGCACGCAGATAGCGGCGCAGACCTTGCCGATACCGCAGCGGGAAACCACCACCGTCTGCCCGCCCAATTTTCCCGCGGCATAGACAGTATGGCCGACAACCGTCTCATTCTTCCCCTCCATCCGCGCCATCAACAACGCCACCTCCGGCTCCATCGCCCCGATAACGCCAATCGGTCCCCGCATCAACATTTCCTCCTGTTTAAAATGGTAACAAATAATCGTTTATCTAACTTAGCGTTAGATAAGTATATCCCGATCCAGCGATAAAGTCAAATCCACCGTATAACTCTCAACTGTCAACTCTCAACTCTCAACTGTAAAAAAGGGGGGGGGTGTCACCCATAAAGCGTCCGCTCTATACAATCGCCGTCCCCTTTTTCTGTGGTATGGTCATTGCGATGGCGGCCGGCGAACGGCTGGCTTTTATCCTTTCCGTGGTCTGCGGGCTGCTGCTGGCGCTGGCGCTGGCGGTGCCGGCACTGCGGCGGCGGGGATATCTGCCGGCGGTCATTTTTTCGCTGGCCGCCGCTTTCGGTATCTTTGCGGCGAAATGCTATCTCGAAATCCGCCCGTTAGAGCCGCTGATCGGCCAGCGGATAACCGCCTCCTTCCATCTGCTGGAATGCCAGGAGGAAGGGGAATATGCCGCGTTTTATACCGCCGAGGTGCTGGAATGCCCGCCGCTGGAACCCGGTACGCGGGTCACCCTTTTGCTGGATCATCCGGGCCGTTACCAGCGGTATCTGAACATCAGCGGCGACTTTGATATCGACTGGGACGAGTACCTGCCCAACCGGGCGCGGGGGATCTATCTTGTATTTTCGGATAACACCGAGCCGGAGATCACCGGGTTCGGCGGCCGGCCCTGGAACGCCGCCTTCGCGGACTGGCGGGATCAGGCGCTGGCGGCGGTCGACCGCCATGCCGACGGGGACGAGGCCGCGCTGATGAAAGGCATCGGCTTCGGCGCCCGGAAGGTGCTGTCCCGCCAGGCCGAAAGCTGGTTCCGGGATATCGGGCTGAGCCATCTGATGTCGGTCTCGGGTTTTCATATGTCGCTGCTGACGGCAGGACTGCTGCGGCTCCTGCGGTTGCTCCGGACCCGCCAATCCAAACCCCGGCGGTACATACAGCTGCTGGCAATCCCGCTGGCCGCCGGATTTACGCTGCTGACCGGCATGGCTTTTTCAACTGTCCGGGCGGCGATTATGTGCGCGGTGGTCCTGACCGCGGCGGCGGTGCGGCGGGAGCCGGACCTGCGCAGTGCGCTGGGTTTCGCGGTGATCGCGATGCTGCTGATCCAGCCCTTTTCAGTCTACGACGTCGGTTTTTTGATGTCGGTGACCTCCATGTGGGGGATCGCGGTGCTCTGGCCGGTCCTCCGGCGGAAACCGGCACAGCGCGCCGTGGAAAAAGAGCCGCTCCGGCGCCGTATCCTCCAAAAAGCGGCCAGTTGGGCGGCCAACGGCGCGGCCCTCACCCTCTCCGCCACCCTGCCGACCATCCCGGTCGCGGTACTCTACTTCGGCCGGATCTCCACCGTCTCGATCATCGCCAATCTGGCGGCAGATATGGCCGCCTCATTGGTATTATTCGCCGCCGTTATCGGCGCGCCGCTGGCCGGCTTTATCCCCTGGGCGGCCGAAGCGGTATTCGCGGTCGGGCGGCTGACCGCCCGGTATCTGCTGTGGATGGCCGAAACCTTAGCCGCGCTGCCCTGGTCGGCGGTCACGGTCAACCTGCCCCATGTCACCCTCTGGCTCTGCCTGACGCCGGCGCTGCTCTGGGCCGCCTATAAACTGCGCGGAAATCCGGGCGTCCGGCTGACCGCCGCTTTCGCCGTTCCGGTTCTGTTGATCTCGATACTGATACATACCGCCGGGATGCGCGGCGTCACCACCGTCACCGCGCCGGCTGGTCCGGAAAAGGACGCGGTACTGCTGATCGAGCGGGACGGCCGCGCCGGATTGGTGGTGCTGGGCCGGAGGGGCAATCTGAACAACACCCGTTACCTGCTTGCCCAAAAAGGTATCCGCCGGTTAGATTTCGTCCTCTATCCTTCCTGGGAAAACAAGCGGTTGGCGGGATTGAAGAATATCCACGAGGATTTTCCGGTCACCACCCTGATCTGCCCCGATATCCCGCCGAAACAAACCATAGTCGCGGATGTGCTGGCCATAGAGGACCGCCAGCGCCTGAGCTTCTGGGAGGGAGACCTCATCCGCCGGTATGGAAACTGGTATCAGCTCCTGCTGGGCGAAACCCGGCTGCTGATCGCCCCGGCGGAGGGCGACGCCGGCGAGCTGCCGCCCGACTGGCTATCTCCGGATCTGATCGTCTTCACCGGTACCCCACCCAAAAAGAGCGATCTGTTCACCGCCAAAGCCGGTCTCGTCATCTGCGACGCCGACCATCTCCGCGTACTCACCCGCGTCCTCCCCTGGGGCAGCTATCCCATCGCCGACACCGCACAAAATGATTTTGTCGTCATAACGAGAGGGAAGAAAGACTTATCGTTTTAACAATGCTGAATGCTGAATGCTAAATGAAAGGCTGCCATAATTAAGCATTCAGCATTAAGAATTAAGAATTATCTTATGGAGGGTTTCAAAATGAATTCCATGCAAACAATCCCCGGCGGTACCTTTCGTATGGGTTCGGATTCCGGATATCCTGAGGAGCGTCCGGTGCATACTGTCGCCGTGGCTCCCTTTGAAATGGATGCCCGGCCGGTCACCAACGGCGAATTCCGCGCTTATTGCGACCAAACCGGCAAAACGTATCCGCCGGATCCCCATTGGCCGTCAATGGAGGGGTATTTTTTGGGCTATCCCGGCCATCCGGTGGTGATGGTCAGCTGGCAGCAGGCCGCCGATTACGCCGCCCATTACGGCAAGCGGCTGCCCACCGAGGAGGAATGGGAATACGCCGCGGCGGGCGGTCTGGACGCGCCGCGCTATCCCTGGGGCGACGCGGATTTGGACGGCGGCCGGGCCAATTTTTCCGACAAGTGCAGCGATTATCCCTGGAAATCCCCTGCTGACGATGATGGGTATGCATTTACCTCACCGGTCGGGAGCTATCCGCCCAACGGCTACGGATTATTTGATATGGCCGGCAACGTCTGCGAATGGACCGCCGACTGGTTCTTCGCCTACGACGACGAGGTGCGCAGCACCGCCTCCTTCAGTGACGGGTGGGGCGGCGCGAAGGTCTGCCGCGGCGGGTGTTACCATTCGACTGTCACCGATCTGCGGATCGCCCGGCGGCGTCGGGTGCTCGGCGGCGGCTCCAACGCGTCGGTAGGCTTCCGCTGCGTGCGTTCGATTGATCCGGCAGACGATCCCACCGCCGGACTGCCGCAATTCACCCGCACCATATTGAAAGATATCGCCCGCCCGCCCGCGCCGATCACCCTGCCGCCCAGCATGGAGCTTTGCTGCGGTCCCCGCGCCACCGACCCGGACACCCTCACGCTGCTGCGTGAAACCGGCTTCACCTCGATCGAGCAATACGTCACCTGGGAAACCTGCGAACGGGCTGGAGAGGGGCAATGGGATTTCTCCCACTGGGACGCCGAACTGGCGAAAATCACCGCCGCCGGGCTGAAATGGCTGCCCTTTATCATCGCCGGCCCGGCCTATTCGCTGCCCCGCTGGTACCGGGAATCCCGGGAACACGAGGGACTGTGCTGCCTTGAGCACAACATCGAGAGCAAGATCCAGACGATTTTTGATAAAAATTTCTACCGCTACGTCGACCGGTATTTCGCCAAGCTGGCGGAGCACTTCACCGACCATAGCGTCTTTGAGGCGGTGCTGCTGGGCATCACCGGCGACTTCGGCGAGGCGATCATGTCGGTCTGGCACGGCAACTGGCCCACCAACATCCCCGGTATCTACCACGCCCATGCCGGCTACTGGTGTAACGATCGGTTTGCCCGGGCGGATTTCACTGAAAAAATGTTCAACAAATTTCACGGTGATTTGTCCGCTCTCAACGCCAGCTGGGGCACCCATTTCCCCGCTTTTTCGGCGGTTTCTTTCCCGCCGATCGAATCCCCGCCGGACAACTACCGGATCGACGAGGAGACTGCCGCCGGAACCTTTATCCCCAGCGACGCCGCCCAGCGACGCCGCTGGATCG
>WRDE01000165.1 GCA_009783605.1 Oscillospiraceae bacterium | reverse complement strand
GCCAGCCAGCCGAACAGCGCCGGCAGATGCAGATAATACCCGTGGAGGTTGTGCAGGTGGACCACATCGGGCCGGTATTCCTCGGCCTTCCGGATCAGCCTTTTGGTGGCGGCGCGGGAATAAAACCCATGCCGGCCGGTGATCCGGCTGAGCGCCCCGTGGAGATATACCCCGGCGTCCCCGCCGCATTTGAAGCTTCCGATATCCCCCGGCGCACCGCCCCGGCCATAGGCGACAAGGCAGTCATGCCCGCTCCCGGCCAGCGCGCGGGAGATCCCGGCGGCAATCCGCCCGGTACTCCCGGAACCGCAGACCGCATTGATTTGCAGGATTTTCATGGCGTCGCCTTTCGATAAGTAAACTATGCGGATATCATATCATAAAACCGGAGCGGATTCAATATCCGCTCCGGTTTTATGATATTCCCGGCAAAAAGCTCATCAAAAAAATGTATAATATTCTTAAATTCATAATTCTTAATTTTTCATTTCTCTCCTCCCCCGCCCCACAATCCCCAGCAAAACCGGCGCCCCGAATCCCAGCGCGATGTTGACCGGTATCACGATCTGCCGGGCAAATTCTTCGGTTTCGGCGATATTCCCGGCGATCAGCAGGGCCAGCCCGTATACCCCGGCCAGCACCGGCGCTGCATACATCTCCGTCCGCTCGGTCCGGACGGTGCGCCGGAGCAGCGCCAGCACGGTATGCAGCAACAGCACCAACAGCGCCAGATCCGCCAGGATCCAGAAAATCAGAAACAGCGATTCTAACCGCTGGACGGTTTTGAAGATCCGGATCGACTTGACCGCCATGTAAAAAGGCGCCGGCAGCTGCTGTGTCAGTTCCGGCCCGAACACCCCGGCGGTGGCGGCAAATACGGCGATATTGATCAGCCCCATCGCCGCGGTGGCCGCCGGGGCATATTTTTTGAGCTCTTCGGATTTTTCCGCTTCGCCGCCGGAGAGCAGCAGGAAGGTCAGATAGGCGTAGACGCCCAGCATCGGTACGATGCTGCGCAGAATCGGCCCGGCCTGGTAATGGGTGACCGGCCAGAGATGCTCGATTTTCATCTCCGGCAGCGTCAGCAGTACCGCCGCCGCCACCGCCAATACCGCCGCCCAGCAGCCGATAGCCGCCATCCGCGCAAAATGCTCCCGGTTTCCTTTCAAAATCAGAAAGCAGACCGCCAGCAGCGTAACCATAAAAAAAGCGGCCGGCGGCCCCGGCAGGAAGGAGACCGCGAGCTTTCCGGCAAAATCCCGCAGCGTAAAAGCGGCCAGCAGCAGCAGCCACAGCATATAGACGACGCCGGCGGCGGTCCCGGCCGGCTTCCCGACAATCCGGCGGCAGCGGTCATACAGCCCGCCCCCGGCACAGAGCACCGCCAGCAGTCGGGCCAGCCCATAAAACGCCCCGCAGCTGAGCAGAATCCCCACCCATCCGGCGGATCCGCCGTAAGCGGCGCAGAGCTTGCCGGTAAACCGCAGCGACGGCGAGAGGGAGGCCAGCACAAACAGCAGGTAGGCCTGCCGGGCATTGATTTTCTTCATTTTATCCATCCCAATAGCATATATGTCAGGCTCGGCAGCTCCGGAAAAATCGAAAAGACCGCCGCTCCGGTCAGCACCAACCCCATCAGCAGATAATACACCGCCATATCCTTCGGTTTCGCGCCGCGGCTATAGCCCCATGTATCCAAAAATATCAACAACAATACCCCCGCTATAAACGCGGTCATATGCCTTCACCCTTCCTTCGATAAGCCGTTCACCGCACCGTACAAATAATTTCCACCGTCACCGGCGTCTCCGCGATGATTCTTTCACGGTCGGCCATCCGCTCCCACCGCACCGGATGCCGCATCCGCAATCTTCCGCTCAATCCCAGAAAATCCGAACCCCACTGTTCCCGCAGCGCCAGCACCCGCTCTATCTCCTCCCGCAAAACACCGGCGGCGGCTTTTTCCAAACCCGCCGGCCCCGCCGGTGTCTCCTCCGCCCCGACAGTTACCCGTACAACGGCGTGTATCCCGGTCAGCGCGGCGTCCGAGAAGTTAAAATCGCAGCTTACCCGGGCCTTTTCCACCCGCAGGGCGGCGGTCCCCGCCGGCAGCTGGATATCCAGCACCGATTCGACCGGTTTGCCGGTCAGCAGATGATATCCCCGAGCGGCCTCCCGCCCGATATACCCCGCCGGCCCGCCGTTTTTGATTACGGCGTAGCCGTCCGGCAATATCCCGTCTTTCTCCTGCCCCTTCAACAACACCGGTACGGTAAAATCTCCGCCGCCACTCAGGTCCCGCAGCAGCTCTAACAAACGGTACGGCGACGATATGGCGGCGTTACCGGAATCCTCGCCGTAGATATCTAACCCCCCGATCCAGCTCTCGGGGTCGGCGCCGCCCAACAGCTCCCGGGCGCCATCTTTGGCGATAAACACCTGGGAAGTCAGCGAAAAACTGTTGTCGCGGACCAAAAAGCCCGCAAGGGCATGCAATTCCTCTGCCGCTTTCTCCCCGATGATGAAAAAGGCGACGGCGCCGGTGGTGACCGATTTGGCACAGCGCCGCCGGATCTTCTGGAGCGCCGCGGCGGCGGTAGGCGCCCGTGCGGAGATCACCGCGTTGTTTTCCTCTCCCCCGTCATCCCCGTCCTCCGGCTTCATCTTGCCTTCGCCGCCCTGCTCGGCGTTGTGCAGTACCAGCGTAACCTCCACCTCACCGCCGTCTCTGTCGACGCCAAAGACGATGGCCGGCGAGGTATCGGTCAACTCCCCCCGTGCCGGCAAAAAATCCTTGCCATAATACAGCTGCGCGATCATCAGCACGCCGACGACGGCGGCTAAGGCTTGTTTCATCGGCTGTCCTCCTGCTCCGGAAACCGGAAAAACCCGTCTGCCAGCAGCCGGGCGCCCCGCTTGGATTTATAGGGCCGCATAAACGGCTCGCCGAAGCTGGTGAGGGTGCAGAGATAGTACAGCAGCAGCAGCAGCGCCAGCGCCAGCCCGTACAGCCCGGCCACCGCCGCGGCGGCCACCAACAGCATCCGGGTTATCCGGAAGGCGTTGGCCAGATCCTGGCTGGGGATGATAAACCCGCAGATGCCGGTGACGGCGACGATCACCACCACCGCCGGCGAGACGAATTTGGCCGACACGGCGGCGTCGCCGACCACCAACCCGCCGACGATGGATACCGCCGACCCGACGGTCTTCGGCAGCCGGATCCCCGCCTCGATCAGCACCTCAAAAGCCAGCAGCATCACTAACACCTCCACCGTCGAGGTGAACGGCACCGCCTCCTTGCTCCGCACGATGGACAGCGCCAGCTTTTCCGGCAGCAGCTCATGGTGAAAGGCGGTAACCCCGATATAAAAGGCCGGCAGCACCAGCGACAAAAACCCGGCAAGATACCGCAGCGCCCGGACCGCCGAGCCCAGCAGCCAGTTCTGAGCATAATCCTCCGCCGACTGCAGCAGCATGGTGAACACCCCCGGCGCCACATACGCCACCGGGAACCCGTCGATCAGCAGCCCGATCTTGCCCTCGCAGATATTCGCGCAGAACCGGTCCGGCCGTTCGGTATAGACGGTCTGGGGGAACAGCGCGTATTTCCGGTCGATGATCTGCTCCTCGAAATCCCCGGCCGACATCACCCGCTCGATCCGGATGTTCCGGATCCGTTCGGCCACCCGCTCCACCAACGCCGGATCGGCCGCGCCCTCCAAATACACCATCGCCACCCCGGCGGGTATTTGGTCCCCGACGGTAAAATCCCGTATCTTCAGCGCGGCCGACCGGATCCGGCGGCGGACGGTGGCGGTGTTGACCCGGAGCACCTCCACAAAGGTGTCCTTCGGCCCCTTGATCACATTTTCGCCGGTCGGCTCGCTGATCCCCCGCCGCTCAAACCCCTTGACGTCGAAGGAGACCGCCTGCCGCAGCTCATCAAAAATCAACAGCGCGTTGCCCATGAACAGCTCGTCCAACAGCGTTTCGGTATCCTCCACTAACTTATGGGCGCCGTGATACACCGCGCCGGCCTGGATGAATTCCACCACCCTGCGCGGGGAATCGATATTGTCAAAGGCCGGCTGCTGGGTCAGCGGCTTCAGCACATTGCTGTTCAGCACCAGCGCATTGACCATCCCGTCAATATACAGCAGCGTCGCCTTCAGCGCCGGATTCTGATGGATCCTAAGCGGCAGAAACACGATATCGGAAGCGGATAAAACGCCGCGTAATGAATTGGCGGTAATTTCAAGCATAGGCTCACTCCGTTCGCAGTGGTCAGTGATTAGTGAATAGTGATTAGTGGTCAGTTGTGGTATTATCAGTATGGCGGGCGGACAGAGAATTATACGGGTAAAGAAATTTTCTTGCTTTTTTATTTATTATATGGTAAAAATTAAAGAATAACCACTGTCCACTAATCACTGCGAACGGAGTGAGCCCATGTCCCACCAAAAATATCAGCCTTTCCCCCAGGTCCCGCTGGCCGACCGGCGCTGGCCGAATAATACACTCACGCAGGCGCCGGTCTGGTGCAGCGTTGATCTGCGGGACGGGAATCAGGCGCTGGTCGATCCGATGAGTCTGCGGGAAAAGCTGTCCTTTTTCCGGATGCTCTGCGAGATCGGGTTCAAGGAGATCGAAATCGGCTTCCCCTCGGCTTCCGAGGTGGAGTTCGAGGTCTGCCGCGAGTTGATCGAGGGCGGCCATATCCCCGACGGCGTCACCATTCAGGTGTTGGTGCAGGCCCGGGAACACCTGATCCGCCGCACCTTTGAGGCGATCGCCGGCGCCAAAAGCGCCATTGTGCATTTTTATAACGCCACCTCGGCGCTCCAGCGCCGGACGGTGTTCAAAACCGACATGGCCGGCATCATCGACATCGCGGTGGCCGGCGCCAAGCTGGTCCGGGAACTGGGCGAAAAGGTGGAGGGCACCGCCCTGCGTTACGAATATTCCCCCGAGAGTTTTTCCGGCACCGAGCCGGACAACGCGCTGGCGGTCTGCGAGGCGGTGATGGCGGCTCTGGACGCGACGCCGGAGCGACCGGTGATCCTGAACCTGCCGAATACCGTCGAGCTGTGTACCCCCAACACCCACGCCGACCAGATCGAATACTTCATCCGCAACCTGCGCGGCCGGGAAGCCGCCATCATCAGCCTGCACCCCCACAACGACCGGGGCACCGGCGTGGCCGCCGCCGAGCTGGGGCTGCTGGCCGGCGCCCAGCGGGTGGAGGGGACGCTGTTCGGCAACGGCGAGCGCACCGGCAACTTAGATCTCGTCACCCTCGCGCTGAACCTCTATTCCCAGGGCGTCGACCCCGGCCTGAACTTCTCCGACCTGCCGCGGCTGCGGGCCAAATATGAGCGGTACACCAAAATGCATGTCCACGAGCGGCAGCCCTACGCCGGCGAGCTGGTCTTCACCGCCTTTTCCGGCTCCCACCAGGACGCCATCAACAAGGGAATGGCCTATATGCG
>WRDE01000164.1 GCA_009783605.1 Oscillospiraceae bacterium | reverse complement strand
GGAAAAAGCCATCCGGGTCAGCGCCGACATGGGTTCCCCCTGGCTGCCGGTGGTGATGATGATGACCTCGTCCTTGGGGTAGCGGTTGACCACGTCGATGTCAATCAGCAGCCCGGCAGGCAGGTTGAGGTAGCCCAACTCTTGGGCGATATCCACAAAGGTGATCATACTGCGGCCGGAGACCGCCACCTTGCGGCCCAGCTGCTCCGCCGCGTCGACGATCTGCTGGATCCGGTGGAGGTTGGAGGAGAAGGTGGCGATGATGATCCGTTTGCTTTCGGCCATCTTGAACAGGCTGTTGAAGCTCTCGCCCACCACCCGCTCCGAGGGGGTATAGCCCGGCCGCTCGGCGTTGGTGGAATCGGCCAGCAGCGCCAGCACCCCTTCCTCCCCCAGCGTGCCGAACCGGGTCAGGTCGATCATCCGCCCGGAAATCGGGGTGCAGTCGATCTTGAAATCGCCGGTATGGACGATGTAACCCTGCGGCGTTTTAATGGCGAGGGCCATCGCGTCGGGGATCGAATGGTTGACCGGGATAAATTCCACCGACATACCGCCGAAATCCACAATCTGGCCCTGTTTGACAATATTCAACTGCCGTTTGCCGCTCAGCCCGTGCTCCCGCAGCTTGGCGTTGACTAAAGCCAGCGTCAGCTTGCTGCCGTATACCGGCAGATCGAACTCTCTCAGCAGATACGGCAGTCCGCCGATATGGTCTTCATGCCCGTGGGTAATCACCACGCCGCGGATACGGTCGCGGATCTTCTCAATATGGGTGAAATCCGGCAGTACGATATCCACGCCGAGCATCTCGTCGTCCGGGAACGCCATCCCGCAGTCGATCAGCAGGGCGTCCTCGCCGTATTCCAGCGCCGCGATATTTTTACCTATCTCATTGAGACCGCCGAGAATGGTCAGCCGCACCGGTAATACCCGGCCATTATTCTCCGCGTTCTTTTTCTTTTTTTGAGAGGGCCGCTTATCCGGAGCCGGCCCGGTTTCCGCCGGAGCGGCCCCATTATAATCCGCGGCGGTTTTATTGACAACCGCCGCTTTCGGCGGACGGCCGCGCTGTTTTTTTTGCTGGCCGTTCTGTTTTTTCTTTTCTTCTTTTTGCATATTGCCACTCCAATTCTATTCCCGCGTAACTACGGGAAAATAACCCCACTATAGCGGTTTGACTCTTAGTGTACGGCAGAAAGCAAACCAACATGGTCAACCCGCGCGGAGAAAACCAAGTAAGAGCACGCACACGTTTTATCAAAATGCTATTAAACGGTGGGGTAATATATTTTATAGTCCGTTCCGTTTATATACGGCTTAATCACTTCATCGTATACCGCTTTTTGTATCATACCCTAATTTATGGATGATGTCAACTGTTTAATGCATAATTCATAATGCATAATTATTTACACAAATGAGAATCAACGCACAGGCGAAGTCGCGGCTTTAGCCGCACGAGCCCCGAATCGCACAGGCGAAGTCGCGCTTTAGCGCACGAGCCCCGATTGCGAAGTCGCGCTTTAGCGCACGAGCCCCGATTGCGAAGTCGCGGCTTTAGCCGCACGAGCCCCGATTTCTTCTGCGATTTCTGCCCGTTCGGCTTCCGCCCGGATACGCAATATCTGACCGGAACGGGGGCGGTGTATCAGGATTATGCCGTCCTCCCCGCTGATTCTGACGCCGCCGCCGGTATTTTCCGCGGTCAGCCCTTCACAGAGACGCCGGATCGTCTCATCCGCGTCGCCGCTGAAAAAGATATTGCGCTCGCTCACCGCGAAGGGGGGCAGCGCGGCTGCCAGCACAGCCGGCGTCATTTGCGACTGCCCCGGCAGCGACTGCTCCGCCAGGTATCGCAGTATCCGCGCCGCCATCATCAGCCCGTCCCGCGCCCAATACACCCCGGCCGGCAGCTGTTCCGGCGGATGCCGGCGGACTGCGCGGCCATATTGCGCCGCCATTTTTTCTATCGCCTGCGGCGCGTCGTCGGTCACATCCAGATCCAACCCCTGCCGCAGATCGATCAGCGCGTTCAGGGCCATGACCTGTTCCGGCCAGAGAAAGCCGGTCTCCTCGGTAAAAATCGACAACCGCCGCCCGCCGGGGCCGAGATGCAGCCGCATCCCCTCGCCGGTCTTGCAGCCGGCGCCGGCCAGCGCCATCGACAGCAATAACCGGGAATCCTCGCCGGCGCCGCGGACATCGGCTTTCGACCTCTCCAGCGGGCCGGCCAGCGCGGTCAGCGCGGCGGTATAGGTGCGGCGCAGCCCGTGCATCTCCACCGGGCCGCTCATCCGGTTCCAGCCGGAGCGGACCACATCCCCGGAACGCAGCCGCAGCTCCACCTCCCGGTGCAGTCCGGTATGCAGCCGGTCCCCGCCGGCCGCCAGCCGCACCGTTCCGTCTCCGATCATCACCCCGAAAACGGCGGCGCTCTCCCCCGCCAGATAATCAAACTGGGGCGGGATACAGTCGCCGAAATCCCAGACGGTGCAGCCGGTACTGAGCAGCCCGGCCGACAGCGCCAACGCCAGCACCGAAGCGGGGTTATAGCGGATATACCCGACGGCGATCTTGATATCGCGGCGTTTATACAGCTCGACAGCAGCGCTGCCCATCGCCGCGCCCAACCGGGCGGCGAATTCCGGCGTCAGCTCTACCCCCATCTCGCCGCCGATGGCCAATTCGCCGCCGATCTCCTCGAAAACCGTCTCGCGGCGGCCGCCGTACCGGATATTTTCGTTGATCCGGGCACCGTCGGGTACCGTCCGGTCCGGCCAGATCCTCATCCCGGCCGACACCACCGCTTTTTCACCCACCACCGCACCGGCGCCGATCACCGCGTTTTCATACAGCACCGTATCCGCCCGGACCGAGGCCCCGTGGCAGATTGCCGCGTCTTTGATGTGGGCGTGTTCGCCGATCCTGACACTCTCCAATAAGACTGAACCGGTGATATTGGCGCCGCAGCCGATGAATCCGCCGTCCTCTATCGCGGTAAACGGCCCGATCACCGCCCCCGCGCCGATCTCAACATGTTCGCCGATAAAAACCGGGTGAACGATCTCAAAATTGGCCTCCGGCAACGGCTCCTGTGATTGCCGCTCCAGCACCCGCCGTATCGCCGCCAGATAACCGGCGGGCTCGGTGATCCGTTTGAACTGGCCGGTCTCATGGATATAGACGCCGCCGGCAGTTAAAAACTCTTCAATAATTTCCAGCGTCATCCCCGCCGGAACACCGCCCTCCCGCGCCGTCACCAACCAGCAGCCGCTTTCCAACAGAACCTCCGGGTCGCGGATGGCCAGCAGCCGGTTGGCGTGGTCGGTTTCTAATCCGTGACGGGACGCGGCGCAGACAGTCAGCACCGCTTTGTTACGGCGGTGGGCGGCGGTGAGTGCGTCGATATCCCCCTCCGGCAGCGTGTCGCCGGACAGGCAGATCAGTGGAGAGTTGAGAGTGGAGAGCGGAGAGTTTTTCGGGGATTCCGGTGGTGCGGCTTGGTCCGATAATTCCGGGTTCAGCGGGTGGGGCTGCTGTTGCAGCCAGTCGGCTATGATATGGCTCCGGTAGCCGGTTTTGATGTGTACGTCGGCAGCGCCGTCCGCGGAATCGCAGATTCCGCTTGCCAGCCAGTCCAACTGGCGGACAATCAGCGGTTTGCCGCAGAGCTTCAGCATGGCGGGCGGGACGTCATTGGTGATCGGGCGCAGCAGGCGCGGATCGGCGTCGGCGAAGATCAGGGCTTGCATAAAAATACCTCCCGTGGGACAAGTTGCAAGTTGCAAATGGCAAGTTGCAAGTTATTTACCGGGAGTATTGGCAGGAAATATTATACTTTATACAAATAAAAATAGATAGCTTACAATCTCCAGTCGGGGCCACACCATCTGTCGAAATCTACCCATCCTTCTCGTCGTTGTCCGCCTCAGTGTCTTTTTCAAAACCGATAAACCGTCTGCCATCCCAACGCAAGGTTTCATCTTTAATATGTTCTTCAATGTTTTCCCTTTCTTTATAAGTCAATATCCCCACGTCACCTTCATGCAAAGTAATGTAAACGATTTTGTTATTTGTATCACCAACCTTAAACTCCTTTACCGAACTATCAGTAAATTTAAAAGAAATAAAATAAAAATTAAAGCTTCGTCCTCTATGGAAGGTTGCTTGAGAAACCCTTTTCCCTATAACCTCCACATGCTCAGATTGTTCCGGACTGGTTAGAATCGGTATAACTGAAGATGACGATACCACGATGATCACAATGATCAAAGCAAGTATAATAGCTAAAACGCCAAATAAAACTATTTTAGCTAATTTCAAATGAAATTCCGTCATGAAAACACCCCTTTTCATTTTCCCCTAATTATTTCACTCATGTTGATTGTTCGCAAGAAAAAGTCACAAAGGAAATGAGGGTTATAGTTCACAGCATATCCTCAAACACCGCGCCGGTCGCCGCGCCGGTCACGTGCTGGGCGTAGCGTTTCAGATAGCCGCTCAACTTCTGTGCCGGCGGCGACCATTGGGCGCGGCGGGCGGCCAGTTTTTGCTCGTCCACCAACAGTTCCAGCTTCCGGTTCGGGATGTCGATCGAGATGGTGTCGCCCTCCTCCACCAGCGCGATCAGTCCGCCGGCGGCGGCTTCGGGGGAGACATGTCCTATTGACGCGCCTCTGGAGGCGCCGGAGAAGCGGCCGTCGGTGATCAGCGCCACCGTGCCGTCCAATCCCATGCCGGCGATGGCGGAGGTCGGGGCCAGCATCTCCCGCATCCCCGGACCGCCTTTGGGGCCTTCGCAGCGGATCACCACCACGTCGCCGGCGTGGATGCGCCCGCCGAGGATGGCGGCCGCCGCGTCTTCCTCGCAATCGAACACCCGGGCCGGGCCGCTGTGGGTCATCATCTCCGGAGCCACCGCCCCCTGCTTGACTACCGCGCCTTCGGCGGCGAGGTTGCCGTAGAGGATAGCGAGGCCGCCGTCCTTACGGTATGGGTTATCGGTTTTGCGGATGATTTCGCCGTCGGCGGGCCGCGCCGCGTCAATGCGCGCCCCGACGGTGTAGTCATTGGAGCCGCCGACAGCGCCTACGGTCATGATCTCCCGGTGGATCAACCCGGCGGCGTCCAATTCCTTCAGCATCGACGAGATGCCGCCGACAAGGTTCATGTCGGTGATGAATATCCGGGAGGCGGGGTTCAATTTGCAGATCTGCGGGGTGGTTTTGCCGAGATCATCGATCTGTTTCTGGTCGATCGGGCAGCCGGCGGCGTAGGAGAGGGCAATCAGGTGCAGCACCGAATTGGTGGAGCAGCCGATGGCCATATCGGCGCGGACGGCGTTTTCAAAGGCCTTTTCGGTGAGGATATCCGACGGGCGGATATCCGCCGCCAGCAGCGCCATCACCCGCTCGCCGGTTATCTTGGCCAGCCGGATCCGGGCGGCGTCCACCGCCGGAATGGTGCCGCTGCCCGGCAGCGCCATGCCGATGGCCTC
>WRDE01000163.1 GCA_009783605.1 Oscillospiraceae bacterium | reverse complement strand
CGGATATACGGCTCGGCGATCTGGTTCATGGCGATGGCGGTCTGCACCCGCACGTCGCATTCCAACTGCTCCAGCGCGTCGGCCAGCGCCAGCGCGTTGATGGTGGTCGCCAGCATCCCCATATGGTCGGCCCGGGTGCGGTCCATCTTGCCGGAGGACCGCCCGCGCCAAAAATTGCCGCCGCCGACCACTACCGCCATCTGCACCCCCGTGTCAACGCAGGTCTTGATGGCCGCGCAGAACTCCAGTACCCGGTCGAAATCCAATCCGGAAACACGGTTTCCCGCCATCGCTTCGCCGCTCAGTTTCAGCATCACCCGCCGGTATTTCGGCTCCATCGGCCGCCCCCCTTTTATGTTTTTATTGTAGTAAGTGTACTATATAAACCCGTAGCTGTAAAGGAAAACCGCAAAAATTTGACGGTTTTTTTACAAATCCTTCTCACCGTTGGTCGGATTTTGCCGCTCCTGCCGCTGTTTCGACAGCGTGATCAGCGATTGCATAAACGCCGCCACAAAATCCCGGTCACGGTTCCCGGCCCCGGCCCGCGCCGCCTCGATCACCGCCCGTTCCCGCTCCCGATCGGTCACGCCGATCCCGCCCCGCCGTTTGGCGCCGGCGATCTCATCGCTGACCCGCATCCGCCGCAGAAACAGATCGACTAACTGCCGGTCAATATCGTCAATCTGCCCGCGCAAAACCGCAAGCTGATCCCGCGCTTCGGATTTTTTATCTACGTTATCCATCTCATTGCACCTATACTATTGAATTGTGAACTCAACTTTAGCCGTTACCGGATAAACCGTCATTACATTCCATATTGTTATGATCTCACTCAATAAACGATAATACGCCCAATTAAGCAAAAGCGGAGCGCTATTGCCGCGGGGCGCGCCATCAAACTAATTCGGTTTGATGAAATTACGGGCGCCCCGCGCCTTTCATCCGGTCAATCTCCTCGCTGAACGAATGGATATCCTTGAATTCCCGATAGACCGATGCGAACCGGACATAGGCGACCTCGTCGATCTCCCGCAGCGTCTCCATCACATATTCACCGATAACCGCCGACACGATCTCGCGGTCGAGAGAATTGAGGATCTGGGCTTCGATCCGGTCGGCGGCCAGCTCCAGCGCCTCCACCGAAACCAACCGCTTATGGCAGGCCCGGATCATCCCGCCCAACAGCTTGGTGCGGTCAAAAGACTCCCGCGTCCGGTCCCGTTTCACCACCACCATCGGCAGATTTTCGATCACCTCATAAGTCGTAAACCGTTTGGCGCAGCTCTCGCACTCCCGCCGCCGCCGGATACGCGTATCCTCATCGGTAGGCCGTGAATCGATCACTTTATCCTCATGATATCCGCAAAAGGGACATTTCATCAATCTGTCCTCCAGAAAATGTATTGTTATTGGATAAATTATACTATATTTATGGGTCGGCTGTCAATGGTTTGCCAAAGTTAGGAATTAGAAGTTAGGTAACCACTGGTTTAATCGATTTTCGTAGGGGCAGGCCTTGTGTCTGCCCAATTGACCCGCATTATATCTATGTTTCCGGGCAGACACAAGGCCTGCCCCTACGGTTTCATCATTTAATCAGTGTTCACTTAGGAGTTAGGAGTTGTTTTCTTTCAGATTCTTGATATTAACTCCTCACTCCTAACTCTCTCAAAAACTCCACAAAATACCCCGGCAGCCTGCTCTCGAACCGCATTTCCTCTCCGCTTACCGGGTGGGTGAACCCCACTGTCCGGGCGTGGAGGCATTGGCCGCCGAGAAACGCCAGGCCTTTGGCCGAACCGTATACCGGGTCGCCGGCCACCGGGTGGCCGATATGGGCCATATGCACCCGGATCTGGTGGGTGCGGCCGGTTTCTAACCGCAGCCGCAGGTGGCTGTATTTCGGGCGTCCGGAATTCCCGGGATATTCCGCCAGCACGGTATACCGGGTCACCGCTTCCCGGCTGTTTTTTTCGGTGACCGCCATCCGCTGGCGGTGCAGCGGGTCCCGGCCGATCGGGGCGTCGATTTTCCCCTCCGGCTGTTTCAGATGGCCGACAACCACCGCTTCATATTCCCGCAGTACGGTACGGGCCTTGATCTGCTCCGCCAGCCCCTGATGCGCCCGGTCGTTTTTCGCCGCCAGCAGCAGACCGCTGGTGTCCTTGTCGAGACGGTGGACGATACCGGGACGCAGCACCCCGCCGATCCCCGACAGGCTATCCCCGCAATAGGCCAGCAGCGCGTTGACCAGGGTGCCGCTCCGGTGGCCCGCCGCCGGATGTACCACCATCCCCTTGGGCTTATTGACCACCAACAGATCCGCGTCCTCATACACAATCTCCAACGGGATATCCTCCGGTCCGGCCCGGTCCGGCTCGGGTTCGGGAATATCGGCAAAAATCAAATCGCCGCCGCGCAGCTTCTGCTGCCGGGCGGCGGTTTTGCCGTTGACGGTAACCAATCCGGCGTCAAGCCAGCTCTGGATCATCGAACGAGAATACGGCCATATCAAAGCGAGCGACCGGTCGATCCGCTCCCCCGCCTGCTCGGCCGTGATTTGACAAGTCAACTGGGGCAAATGGCACCTCACTGGCGAATTCATAATTCATAATGCATAATTTACAATGCACAATTATTCATTCGCTATTATTTTCTGGGGTTGGTTCTTTTTCTTTATCCTTATAGATGAACAGAAAATACACCAGCGTCACTATCGCGCCGCAGACTACACAGCAGTCGGCTATATTGAATACCGGGAAATTGATTGCCCGGACATAGATGAAATCCACCACAAACCCGTTGAACGCCCGGTCGATCAGGTTGCCCAAGCCGCCGGCCAGCACCATCGTTCCGCCGACAGTGGCCAGCCTACTGTTCCGAAACCGGCCGCTCAGCAGCACCCCGCCGAAGCCGGCCAGTACCACCCCGGTCACCCCGAGCACCAACCACCGCTGATCCGGCAGCAGCCCCCAGCTGATCCCCGTATTCTCGGCATAATCCAGCACCAACAGCTCACCAACCAACGAAATCGCCGGTTTCCCCTTCAACAGCCCGGTCATAAACCACTTGGACAACTGATCCAGCCCGACCAAAACCAAAACCCCGGCCAAAACCATGAGCTGATATCTGATTTTTTTGATATTATCAATAATTCGGATGATATACACCTCGCAGTAGGGCGGGGGCTTGCCCCCGCCGTTGGAATTCCTGGGTTTTGCGGCGGGGGCAAGCCCCCGCCCTACACACGGTCACAATAATTGTCAATTGTCAATTATAACAGTATCTCCGCGCATCTCTCGCAGACCTCCGGGTGGCTCTCCCCCACTGTCGGGCTATAGCTCCAGCAGCGGGCGCATTTGCCGCCGTCGGCTTTGGCTACGTGTACGACTACCGTCTCGCCGTCGTAACAGCCCTCGGGCGGATTTTCCTCCGAAATCTCCACCGCCGAAACGATCAGCGCCGCCGGCAGCAGCTCCCGGACCTCCCGGACAAATTCCGCGGTTTCCCCGGACAGATACAGCGTCACCTTGGCGTCCAATGGCGCGCCGATCACCTTGGCCGTCCGGGCCAGCTCCAGCGCCTTCTTGACGTCCTCCCGGATGGCGTGGATTTTCTCCCAGCGATCCATAAAGGCCTGGTCCGGCTCCCTGTCCCCCGCATCCGGCATCGGATTCAGCATCACCGAATGGGTGTCGTCCTCCACCTTATGCGGCATAAATCCCCAGATCTCATCGGCGGTGAAGGCCAGAATCGGCGCGATCAGACGGGTCAGGGTGTGCAGCAGGGTATACACCACCGACTGGGCCGCCCGGCGGGTAGCGGAACCGCCCCTTTCGCAGTACAGCCGGTCTTTCAGCACATCCAGATAAAAATTGGACATTTCAACCACGCAGAAATTGTGGATCCGGTGATACGCGTCGTGGAACTCAAAGGCTTTGTAGGCCCGGTTGACCTGCCCGGCCAGCATATCCAACCGGGTCATCGCCCAGCGGTCGATCTCCGCTAACGCGCCGGGTTCCACCATATCAATATCCGGATCGAAATCATACAGGTTGGACAGCAAAAACCGGGCGGTATTGCGGATCTTGCGGTAGGCCTCGGTCAGCTGCTTGAGAATCTCCTTCGACAGCCGGGCGTCCACCCGGTAATCCAGCGAAGCGACCCAGAGCCGCAGGATATCGGCGCCGTATTCGCTGATGACCTCCTCCGGCTCAATGCCGTTGCCGAGGGATTTGGACATCTTCTTGCCCTCGCCGTCCACCGTCCAGCCGTGGGTCAGCACCGCCCGGTATGGCGCGGCGCCCTTCACCGCCACCGCCGTCAGCAGCGAGCTTTGGAACCAGCCCCGGTGCTGGTCGCCGCCCTCAAGATAGAGGTCGGCCGGCCACCGCAGATACGGCCGGTTCTGGCAGACGTCAAAATGGGAGGAGCCGGAATCGAACCAGACATCCATGATATCGGTCTCTTTGGTGAAATTTTTGCCGCCGCAATGGGGACATTGCGCCCCCTGCGGCAATATCTCGCCGGCGGTATGGGTATACCACCCGTCGGAGCTCTCTTTTTCGAACAATTCGGCCACCGCGCTGATGAAATCCCGGTCGATAACCGGCTTTTCGCAGCTGTCACAGTAGAAGATCGGGATCGGCACCCCCCAGAGCCGCTGCCGGGAGATGCACCAATCACTGCGCTCCCGCACCATCGCGCTGATCCGCTCCTCGCCCCAGCCCGGGATCCATTTGACCTTCCGGATCTCCTCGATCGCCCGGTCCTTGAAGGCGTCCACCGAACAGAACCACTGCTCGGTCGCCCGGAACAGCACTGGCTGGCGGCAGCGCCAGCAGTGGGGGTATTGATGGATGATCCGCTCGGTAGCCAACAGATGGCCGCTCTCCTGCAGCGCTTTGGCGATAACCCGCCCGGCGTCATTCGTGGTCATACCGGCGCAAAAATCCCCGGCCTCGGCGGTCATCCGCCCCGCGCTGTCCACCGGTACCACCACCGGCAGATCATATTTTCTGCAGACCTCAAAGTCCTCCACGCCGTGTCCCGGCGCGGTATGGACACAGCCGGTACCGCTCTCCAGCGTCACGTGACCGCCGGTGATCACCAACGAATCCCGGTCCAAAAACGGATGGCGGGCCACCATCCCCTCCAACTGGCCGCCGGTGAAGGTGGCGGCGATCTCATAATCCTCGATTTTACAGGCCTTCAGCGCCGCCTCATGCAGCCCGTCGGCCATGACCAAATACTTATCCCCACAGCGGATCAGATGATACTTGAACTCCGGCCCGAGACAGATTGCCAGATTCCCCGGCAGCGTCCAGGCGGTGGTGGTCCAGATCACAAACGACGTCTTAGTCAGATCCGCCCCCGCGGCGGCGAACAGCCCCTTGTCGTCAACTAAGTCGAAGGTGACAAAAATCGAGTAACAGGGATCCTCGTCATACTCGATCTCCGCCTCCGCCAGCGCGGTGCGGCATTCCGGGCACCAATAGACCGGCTT
>WRDE01000162.1 GCA_009783605.1 Oscillospiraceae bacterium | reverse complement strand
GGGATGCGCCACTTCCCCGTGCAGATCCTCGGCGGCATCATCCTGCATCAGGGACGCATCGCCGAGATGAAGACGGGCGAGGGCAAAACGCTCGTCGCCACGCTCCCCGCCTACCTCAACGCGCTGGCGGGATACGGCGTACACATCGTCACGGTCAACGACTACCTGGCCCGCCGCGACAGCGAGTGGATGGGCAAGGTGTACAGCTATCTGGGACTGTCGGTGGGGCTGATCGTCCACGACGCGGACAACGCCGAGCGGCGCGCGGCCTACGCCGCCGATATCACCTACGGCACCAACAACGAGATGGGCTTCGATTATCTGCGCGACAACATGGTCATCTACAAGCAGGACAAGGTTCAGCGGGGGCACCATTACGCCATCGTGGACGAGGTGGACTCGATCTTAGTGGACGAGGCGCGGACGCCGCTGATCATCTCGGGGCAGGGGGACAAGTCCACCGACCTCTACCAGCGGGCCGACGCCTTCTCCAAGACCCTGAAGATGTTCAAGATCAAGGAGATGGACGCCAAGGAGGATCAGGATACGGTTGACGGCGATTTTATCGTGGACGAGAAGGCCCGTACCGCAACCCTGGCTCAGTCCGGTGTTAAAAAGGCCGAGCGGTATTTCCAGATCGAGAATCTGATGGACGCCGACAACGTCACGCTGCTGCACCATATCAATCAGGCGATCAAGGCCCGGGGGGTCATGCACCGGGATATCGACTATGTGGTCAAGGACGGCCAGGTGCTGATCGTGGACGAATTCACCGGCCGGCTGATGTTCGGCCGGCGGTATAACGAGGGGCTGCATCAGGCGATCGAGGCGAAGGAAGGGGTCAAGGTGGAGCGGGAGAGCAAGACGCTGGCCACCATCACCTTCCAGAATTATTTCCGCTTGTATAAAAAGCTGGCCGGCATGACCGGTACCGCCATGACCGAAGCGGAGGAATTCCGGCATATTTATAAATTGGACGTGGTGGAGATCCCGACCAACAAGCCGATGGTCCGGGAGGATCTGTCCGACAGCATCTATAAAACCGAAGCGGGCAAATTCCGCGCGGTCCTCGACCAGATCGAGGAGTGCTACGGGCGCAAACAGCCGGTATTGGTCGGTACCATCAGCATCGAAAAATCCGAATTGCTGGGCAAGCTGCTCAAACAGCGGGGGGTGCCGCATGAGATCCTCAACGCCAAGCAGCATGAGCGGGAGGCGGAGATCGTCGCCCAGGCCGGCAAGGTCGGCGCGGTCACCATCGCCACCAACATGGCCGGGCGCGGCACCGATATCATGCTGGGCGGCAACCCGGAATATCTTGCCAAAGCCGAAATGCGCCGGTTGGGGATCGCCGAGGAGCTGATCGTCGAATCCACCGCCTTCGGCGACACCGGCGACGCCGAGATTCTGGATGCCCGGAACACCTTTTCGGAGCTGAACAGCAAATACAAAGCCCAGATAAAACCCGAAGCGGACGCGGTGCGGGAGGCCGGAGGGCTGATGATCCTCGGCACCGAACGGCACGAATCCCGCCGGATCGACAACCAGCTGCGGGGCCGGTCCGGCCGGCAGGGCGACCCCGGCTGTTCCCGGTTTTTCCTCTCGCTGGACGACGACCTGATGCGGCTGTTCGGCGGCGAACGGATCAACTCTATCATGAATTTCCTCCGCATCGACGAGGATACCCCCATCGAAAATAAGATGCTGTCGGGTTCGATCGAAAACGCCCAGAAGAAGGTGGAGGAACGCAACTTCGGCATCCGCCGGGACGTACTGCAGTATGACGACGTGATGAACCGGCAGCGGGAGCTGATCTACGGCCAGCGGGACAAGGTGCTGGACGGCGAGAGTATGCGGGATTCGATCGACAACATGATCCGCGAGTCGATTGCCGCCAACGTCGCCCGCTTCACCTCCGGCGAGGACCGCGCCGCGTGGAATCTCGACGAGCTGCGGAAGTATTACGCCGGCTGGCTGTCCAAAGAGGACGATTTCCGGTACAGCGAAAAAGAACTGCGGTCACTGAATCCGTCGGATCTTTCGGAGGAATTGGTCGAACGGGCCGAAAAGATTTATGAGATAAAAGAAAAGCAATATGGCGAGTTGATGCGGGAATTAGAGCGGGTGGTGGTGCTGCGCACCGTCGACCGGTATTGGATGGACCACATCGACAACATGGACGAGCTGCGCCGGGGTATCCACCTGCGCTCCTATGCCCAGCAGGACCCGGTGGTACAGTACCGGATCGAGGGCTTTGATATGTTCGACCAGATGATCGCGGCGATCCGTGAGGACACCGCCCGCGCCATCCTCACCGCCCAGATCCGCTCCCAGGAGGAGCCCCAGCGGGAACAGGTGGCCAAGGTTACCGGCACCTCCGGCGGCGGCGACGGTACCGACACGAAAAAACCGGTGCGCAACACCGGCAAGCAGACCGGGCGAAACGAGTTCTGCCCCTGCGGAAGCGGGAAGAAGTATAAGAAGTGCTGCGGGGCAGACTAACAGCACAAACGCCTGATAAATATCCTGCGCTATCAACGGATATTTCCGGGCGTTTGTGGTGCGCCGCCGCATTTGTCAGAAAACCAGTAACGCAAAGGATCACAACATGACCGAAATCGCCCTGATCGCCGATATCCACGGCAACATCCCCGCGTTGACGGCGGTGGATGAAGATATCAAACGGCGCGGGATCAGCACCGTCTACTGTCTCGGAGACATGTGCGGCCGGGGGCCGAACGGGTCGGCGGCGATCGACTATTGCCGGGACAACTGCGATGTGATATTGATGGGCAATTGGGACGAGCATGTCGCAACCGGGCGGCGGCCGGATTACCTGAAGGAAGCCGGCGCTGAACGGCAGGCGTTTTTGCGGACGCTGCCGTTGTACCATAAAATGTGGCTGAGCGGCCGGCGGATACACCTTTTTCACGGGCGGCCGCTGTTCCGGGACATCGTCTGGGAGGATTCCCCCGCCGAGAAAAAACTGTCGCTGTTTTCGCTGATTGAGGACGAGTATCCGGTGGATATCGTCGGGTACGCCGACATACACCGGCAGTTCAAAACCGATTTCAAGGATGATTACCGGATCCTGTTCAACACCGGCAGCGTCGGTAATTCCTTCTGCACCCCCACCGCCTGCTACGCTATCCTCAGAGGTGAGCTCGGGTCGCGGGAGAAGGCGCCGATTTCGATCGAATTCGTCAGCGTGCCCTATGACAATGCGCAGGCGGTTGCCAATATGCGCAAGGAATTGGATTGGTTCGATTTTCCCGATGAATACACCGCCGAAGTGACTTTGGGCAGGTGGCAGCCCAATTTGTAGCGAAAATGAGAGGAACATATCACACATGAAACTCGGAATCGTCGGCCTCACCAACGTGGGGAAATCCACCCTGTTCAACGCGGTCACCGGCACCGCCGCCGCCAGCTCCAACTGCCCGTTCAGCACGGTCGAATCCAATGTCGGATCGGTGCCGGTGCCGGATCCGCGGTTGGACACGCTGGCGGAGATGTACAATCCGGCCAAAATCACCCCGGCGGTGATCGAGCTGGTGGATATCGCCGGGCTGGTTCGCGGCGCGTCGGCGGGCAAGGGGCTGGGCAACAAATTCCTGAACAGCATCCGCGAGGTGGACGCTATCATCCATGTGGTGCGCTGTTTCGAGTCGGACGACATCATCCATGTGGACGGCTCGGTGGATCCGCTGCGGGACATCGAAACCACCAATCTGGAGCTGATCTGCGCCGACGCGGAAATTTTGGGCCGCCGGATCGACCGGGCGGCCAAGGCCCTCAAGGGCGACCGGTCGGCCGCCGGTGAGCTGGAAGTATTGAAAGCGGTGATGGCGCAGTTCGACGACGGGCTGACCGCCCGGTCGATGGGGCTGTCCCCGGATGACATTGCCATTTTAAGTGATTCCAATTTATTGACATTAAAGCCCGTAATTTACGCCGCCAATTTAAGCGAAGCGGATTTTGCCGGAAAACACGGGATTGCAGGCAATTCCGTCATCGAAGAAAACAGACATTATAAAGCCGTCCGCGCCTTCGCCGCGTCGGAGGGATCCGAAATATTGCCGGTCTGCGCCCAGATGGAAGCGGATATCGCCGAATTGGACGCGGAGGAGAAGGCGTTGTTCCTGTCCGAGCTGGGCCTGGAGGCGTCGGGATTAGACCGGCTGATACAGGCCGGCTACCGGCTGCTGGGGCTGATCTCCTTCCTCACTGCCGGCCCGAAAGAGGTTCGCGCCTGGACCATCACCGAAGGCACCAAAGCGCCCGAAGCTGCCGGCAAGATCCACAGCGACCTCAAACGGGGGTTCATCCGCGCCGAAGTGGTGGCTTTCACCGATCTGACCGCACACGGCAGCATGGCCGCGGCAAAAGAGCGAGGGCTGGTCCGGTCAGAGGGGAAGGAATATGTGGTGAAGGACGGGGATGTGGTGCTTTTCCGGTTTAATGTGTAAATCGTATCCCCTCACACAAAACCCCATCCATTCCCCCCACACCCCCTCAGCCCGCACTACGCCTGACAAAACACCCTATAAAAACCCCGGCATAAATTTTCGTGCTAAAAACGGCGAAAAGTATGCCTATGTGCGATGGTTGCTGGGTTTTTGGGTGGGTTCGGAATGAGCATGAATTAGTGTGAAGGCATATAGATAGAAATCAATTTTAAATGGTTTTTATTGCAGCATTTATAAAAATGCCCGAAATGTATGTCCAGAGAGTGATAAAAATGAGAGAATGTATGTCCCGGCGTTTATAAAATGTATGCCTAAGCGTTGTCCCGCAAGGATTTAACAGTCCAAGCGGGACGTTTTTTGTTTATATGAGCGAGAGGAACAATTCGTCTGCTTGACGGTTGTCGATGCCGGCAATTTTGCGAAAATTTGAGACGGTCATGGAGATGTCTTCGTCGTTCATACGGATTCAATTGTTTTCTTGCGAATTCTTTTGAAGTAATGACCGGTTTTGTTTTAAGCAGCTTGTATACGGCATCTACTAATTTATTTAACTTCTCATCGTGGCAAATCCGTTTTTCTATTGAGGGACAGTTTTCGTGGTTCGGAAGTTCCCACAACCGCACGGATAGCCCATGTATCGCCACTGTGCTGGGGAGAAGAAAAATATGATGGTGGGGTTACTGTGATAGGACTTTTTAAGAAATCCAGTAATAACAAGGGTTTGGGCAACGTCGCAAGCAATAATTACCCTCCCGGTGGTGAGAAAACCACTAACCAAAAACACCGTTTCGTTTTTAATTCTTTCAAAGATCGTGCATACTGATAGCGTATATCACTACGTTATTATAGCATGATTATTCCGAAAGTGCAAGTGCAAAAACGGAAAATTATTAGAAAAAGAATAAGCGGGAACGGAAGAAAAAAAGAGCAAATTACCGGCTTGACATTCTTCGCACATGGTGGTATAATGCTCTTGTAAGAAATGAAAGGAGTATGACGTTATGCTTAAAAGATTATTACCCGTTATTCTGCTTTGCGGTCTGCTCCTGC
>WRDE01000161.1 GCA_009783605.1 Oscillospiraceae bacterium | reverse complement strand
GATATCGGGAGAGCCTATTCCGGACAAACTCTGTATACCGCTTACAGAGGGAGATATTTTTTATCAGCCGCTGATATTTGAATAAAAGATCAGATCATCACCCGCCGCGGCAACCCCGCGGCGGCTGTCTTTTCCTGTTTCATATACCCTGATTCATAAAAAGCCTTATTAAATACGAAAAATTTATTGCGCTCTGCCAAAATATGTGTTACACTATGCTATACTGGAAAAACAAGGGGAGGGGATGCGTTTGGGTTTTTCTGCTGTGGTGACATCCGGCAAGGGCGGAGCGGGAAAATCCACCATCACTGCCGGCGTCGGATATTCGCTGGCGTCGCTCGGCAAGCAGGTGCTGTTGGTGGACGGCGACGCCGGTCTGCGGAGTTTGGATCTGATGCTCGGGATCGGCAGCGCGGCGGTGTATGACATGTCGGACATCTTCGCCGGCAACTGTGAGCCGGGCCGGGCGGTTTATCCCTCTCCGTTAGTGGAGAATCTCTATGTGATCCCGGCCCCCGGCGGGCTGGAGCGGATGTGCACGCCGGCTGAGATGAAGCTGCTCTGTTCGGCGCTGACCGCCCATTTTGATGTGATCCTGATCGACTGTCCGGCGGGGATGGGCGCCGGATTTGAAGCGTCGGTAGCCGGCGCCGAGCGGGCATTAGTGGTCACCACCCCCGACATGGTCTGCGCCCGGGACGCCGAAATCATCGGCGGGCTGTTAGATGCCCGGAATATCCCCGCCCATCTGCTCATCAACCGGGTCAGAATCAGCCCGATATTGAAAGGGTATATGCCCAATTTAGATACCATAATCGACGTAGCCGGGCTGCAGCTGATGGGGGTTATCCCGGAAGACGAGGAGGTCGCCATCGCCACCGCCAACGGTGAGCCGATCCCCACCGACTGCAACGCCGCCCTCTGTTTCGCCAATATAGCCCGCCGTCTGCTGGGCGAAAACGTGCCGCTGGCGGCGATTCATAGAATGTGAGTGGCGAGTGGTTAGTGACGAGTGGCGAGAACGGAGTACAAACTATTGCCACTCACTTTCTCGCCACTAACCACTCGTCACTCGCCACTACCAAAGAGGAGGATCCATCCAATGAACATCGCATTGATTGCCCATGATTCTAAAAAGGAGCTGATGGTGCAGTTCTGTATTGCTTATTGCGGCATTTTGAGCCGGCATGATCTCTGCGCTACCGGTACCACCGGCAAATTGGTGGCCGAGGCGACTGGACTGTCTATCGCCCGGTATCTCTCGGGCGCACAGGGCGGCGACCAGCAGATTTCGGCGCGGATCTCCTGCGACGAGATTGATCTGCTGCTCTTTTTCCGGGACCCGATGACGGCGTCGTCCCGGGAAAACCACGAAGCGGATATGTTCCGCCTCTGCGATATGCGGAATATCCCGGTCGCCACCAATATCGCCACCGCCGAAGTGCTGATCCACGGATTAGAGCGCGGAGATCTGGATTGGCGGAACATTGTAAAAAATTGAAAATTGAAAATTGAGAATTGAGAATGAAACACCTCAAAAAATGTTACGGGGGCGGATTCTATATCCGCCCTTTTTTATACCGGCAGAATCCGTAGGGCGGGGGCTCGCCCCCGCCGCGGAAACATCCATCTGGTACCAACGGCGGGAGCAGAGCCCCCGCCCTACGGATGGTTATCTCAATTTGCCATTCCTCACTCCTAATTCCTAACTCAAACAAAGGAGCCTTTATCATGGAACTATTAACCCGCGCCCCCCGTGGTACCGCTGATGTGCTGCCGGGTGACAGCTATAAGTGGCAGTATGCCGAAAGAATAATGGCGGAGGTGGCCGCGGCCTGCGGCTACCGCGAGATGCGTATGCCGGTATTTGAACACACCGAGCTGTTTCAGCGCAGCGTCGGCGAGACCACCGATGTGGTGCAGAAGGAGATGTATACCTTCTTGGACAAAGGGGGGCGGTCGGTCACGCTGCGGCCGGAGGGGACCGCCGGCGCGGCCCGGGCATTTCTTGAGCACGCGCTGCACAACGAAACGCTGCCGGTCAAGGCGTATTATCTGACCTCCTGCTACCGGTACGAAAAGCCCCAGGCCGGCCGGCTGCGGGAATTCCACCAGTTTGGCATCGAATGCTTCGGCGCGGCGGCGCCCCAGGCCGACGCCGAGGTGATCGCGCTGGCCAATGCGGTGATCGGCCGGCTCGAGATCGCCGGTGTGACGCTGCGGATCAATTCCATCGGCTGCCCCGATTGCCGCGCGGCATATCACGCGGCGCTGCGCGGATTTTTGGACCCGCGCCGGGACAGCTTCTGCGAAACCTGCCGCGGACGGTTAGAGCGCAACCCGATGCGGGTGTTAGACTGTAAAATCCCCTCCTGCGGCCAGCTCACCGCCGGCGCGCCGCGGATGATGGCGCATCTCTGCGACGGGTGCCGCGCGCATTTTGATGCGGTCTGCGGGTATCTGGAAGCGGCCGGCATAGCTTACTCTATCGACCCCGGTATTGTCCGGGGGTTGGATTATTATACCCGCACCGTCTTTGAATTCGTGTCCGATCTGCCGATCGCCCAGCCGGTAGTGGTCGGCGGCGGCCGGTATGACGGGCTGATGCAGGAATTGGGCGGCCCCCTGGTCCCTTCGCTGGGGTTCGGCATGGGTATCGAGCGGATATTGCTGGCGATGGAAGCCTCGGGAGCGAAATTCCCCGATCCGCCGGCGCCGGAGCTGTATCTCGCGGCGATGGGGGAGGACGCGCTCCGCGCCTGTTTCGCGATGGCAGTGACATTGCGTGAAAAAGGCCTGCGGGTGGAATGCGACACCGCCGGCCGCGGACTGAAAGCCCAGATGAAATACGCCGACAAGATCGGCGCCCGGTACGTGATGGTGGTCGGCGGCGACGAGCTGGCGGCGGGGAAGGCAAAATTGAAGGAGATGGCGAGCGGGGAAGAGCGGGAGGTTGTGTTGGACGGCGGGATTATTAGAGAGCTTAGAAATTAGAAATTCATAACAAATTTGCAACTTGTAATTTACAATTTGCAACTTAAAAAACGGAGGAACAATCACTATGTCAGAATCTATAACCGGTCTCAAACGCACCCGCTATTGCGGGGAATTCCGTCCGGAGCATGACGGGGAGGTCGCCGTCGTGTTCGGCTGGGTCCAGCGGCAGCGGGATCTTGGACAGCAGTTGATTTTTGTGGATGTCCGGGATCGCACCGGCATTGTCCAGCTGGCCTTTGACGAAGCCACCGACCGGGCGGTGTTCGACAAGGCTTTTACGCTGCGTAGCGAGTTCGTGATCGCCGCCAAGGGTGTCGTCCGGCTGCGGTCGGCGGTCAATAAGGAGCTCCCCACCGGCGAAGTGGAGATCGCGGTGGACGAGCTGAGGATATTGAACAAATCCGAGACGCCGCCGTTCGAGATTGTCGAAAATTCCGCCACCGCCGAGCTGACCCGGCTGAAATACCGCTATCTCGACCTGCGCCGCCCGGATCTCCAGCGCAACCTGCTGATGCGCCACCGGATCGCCAAGGTCACCCGGGATTATTTCGACGAGCAGGGCTTTGTCGAGATCGAGACGCCGATGCTGATCCGCTCGACGCCCGAAGGTGCGCGGGATTTCTTGGTCCCCTCCCGGCTGCACCCCGGCAGTTTTTACGCGCTGCCCCAGTCGCCGCAGCTGTATAAGCAGCTGTCGATGGTGGCCGGCTTTGACCGGTATATCCAGCTGGCCCGCTGTTTCCGGGACGAGGACGGCCGGGCCGACCGCCAGCCGGAATTCACCCAGATCGACTGGGAGATGAGCTTCGTGGACGTGGAGGACATCCTGACCGTCGGTGAAGGGTTTATCTCCCGGGTGTTCCGGGAGGTTTTAGATGTCGATATCCCGCTGCCGCTGCCGCGGATGACCTATAACGACGCCATGCGCCGGTTCGGCAGCGACAAGCCGGACACCCGGTTCGGGATGGAATTAGTGGACTTGTCGGAAGCAGTTACCGGTTGTGACTTTGCTGTATTTACCGACGCCATTGCCGCCGGCGGCAACGTATCGGCGATTGTCGCAAGCAACACCGCAGGTGCTGCGGACGCCGCCGCCGTGCTGACCCGCAAGGAGATCGATAAATTAACCGAATTTGTCCGGGGTATCGGCGGGCGCGGGCTGGCTTGGGCGCGGCTGTCTCCCGACGGGACCGCCTGCTCATTTGCCAAATTCTTCACCGAAGAGGCGCTGGCATCCCTCTGGCAGACCGCCGGCGCCGGGACCGGCGACGTGGTGCTGATCGTCGCCGATCCCGACCAAAAGCTGGCCCGGTCGATCCTCGGCGCGCTGCGGCTGACGGTAGCCGACAAGCTGAACATCCCCCGGGAGGGATACAACGCCCTCTGGATCGTGGAGATGCCGTTCTTTGAAAAGAATGCCGACGTCGAGGGCGGCTGGGCGGCGATGCACCATCCCTTTACCTCCCCCACCGACGACAGCCTGGAATTCCTCGAAACCGCCCCCGAAAAGGTATACGCCAAGGCCTACGACTTAGTGCTGAACGGTATCGAGTTGTCCTCCGGGTCGATCCGGATCACCGATCCGGTTCTGCAGTCGCGGATGTTCGCGGCGCTGGGTTTGTCGCAGGAGCAGGCGCAGGAGAAATTCGGGTTCCTGCTCGACGCCTTCCGCTACGGCGCGCCCCCCCACGGCGGGATGGGTATCGGCTTAGACCGGTTAGTGATGCAGATGCTGGGCGCGGCGACGCTCCGGGATGTGCTGGCCTTCCCGAAGGTGCAGAACATGACCGAACCGATGACCGACTGCCCCGCGGCGGTGGACGGGAAGCAGCTGGGGGAGCTGGGCTTGAATATAATTGAAAATTGAGAATTGAAAATTGAAAATTAATCTGGTGGGATAAAACCCTTATTCATCGCGGCCGCCGATGGATTGCAGCCGTTGTAAACTACAGAAAGGTGGTTCACCATGAAAAAAGTCGTTATCCTTCTCGGCAGCCTGCTGACCGCCGCTTCGGTCGCGCTGGGCGGGTATATCTTCTACGCCCGCGCCAATCAGCCGGAGCCGGACAAACTCAGCAACGGCAACATCAACGTCATGCTGGCCCGGCCGGACAACTGGCGGCAGATCGCCTCTGGGCCGGTCATATCCGCGGAGGAGATGCGGATAATCGACGGGTCCACCGCCACCATCCCGATCACCGCCGAACTGCTGCGGCAGTTTTACGATTTTTCCGATTATATGGTGCAGAACAGCTATGAAGTCCATCATTCTACCACCCACAGCGCCTATGAAAATCTGATCGTGGGCAATGAAAAAGTTGACGTGAAATTGATCTTAGTCACGCCGCCCTCCGCCGAGGAACTGGCCCTCGCGGAGCAGAACGGCGTCGAGCTGGAACTGGTCCCGGTCGCGACCGACGGATTTGTGTTCATCACCCATAAAAACAATCCGGTGGATTCGCTGACGGCGGAACAGATCCGGGACATCTACGGCGCCGGCAGCACGATCACCAACTGGAAACAGGT
>WRDE01000160.1 GCA_009783605.1 Oscillospiraceae bacterium | reverse complement strand
TGGCCGAGATCGCCGAAAACGAGGGTATCACCCGCCAGGGGGTCCGGGATTCGCTCAAACGCGCCGAGGGGCTGCTGTTGGAGATGGAGCAAAAGCTGGGGCTGGCCGCCCGGTTCCGCCGGATGGAGGCTGGGATCAACGAGATCCGCGAATGCATCCGGGTGATCGCCGATATCAACGAGCGCCACAGCTATTCCCGCGAGATATTCAACCGCGCCGGCCGGATTCTGGCCGCGCTGGAACAGTTGGCGGAGATTTAGAGCAGTGGCGAGTGGTTAGTGGCGAGTAGCGAGTAGTTAGAAGCCGCTAAATACAGCACTCTCGTCACTCGCCACTAACCACTCGCCACTAAAAAGGAGTACACTATGCCATTTGAGGGATTATCCGATAAACTCGCTGCCGCGTTCAAAAAAATGCGGTCGCGGGGCCGGCTCACCGAATCCAACGTCAGGGACGCGATGCGGGAGGTACGGCTGGCGCTGTTAGAAGCCGACGTCAACTATAAGGTGGCGAAGGATTTTACCGCCAGGGTGGCCGACCGCGCCATCGGCGAGAAGGTGATGGAGAGCCTGACGCCGGCCCAGATGGTGATCAAGATCGTCAACGAGGAGATGACCGCGTTGATGGGCGGCCAGGCCGTCCGGATCAATTCCCCCGCCAAGCCGCCCTGCATCATCATGATGTGCGGGCTACAGGGCGCCGGCAAGACCACCCATGCCGGCAAATTGGGGAAAATGCTGAAAAGCCAGGGGCACCGGCCGCTGCTTGTGGCCTGTGATATCTACCGCCCGGCGGCGATCACCCAGCTTCAAGTTGTCGGCGAAAAAGCCGGCGTACCGGTTTTTGAAATGGGCACCGCCAATCCGGTGGAGATCGCCAAAAAGGCGGTGGCCCACGCCCGGGATTACGGCAATGATTATGTGATTCTTGACACCGCCGGCCGGCTGCATATCAACGAGGAGCTGATGGACGAGCTGCGGGCGGTGAAAGCCGCCGTGTCGCCGGCCGAGATCATGTTGGTGGTGGACGCCATGACCGGCCAGGACGCGGTCAATGCCGCCGGCGCCTTCCATGAGGCGCTGGGCATTGACGGGGTGATGCTGACCAAATTGGACGGCGACACCCGGGGCGGCGCGGCGCTGTCGGTGCGGGCGGTCACCGGCCGGCCGGTAAAATTCGCCGGCATCGGCGAGAAATTGGACGATCTCGAGGTGTTCCACCCCGACCGGATGGCCTCCCGGATATTGGGGATGGGGGACGTCCTCTCGCTGATCGAAAAAGCCGAGCAGCAGTTCAGCGAAAAGGAAGCCGCGGAGTTAGAGAAAAAATTCCTCCAGAACAGCTTTGATATGAACGATATGCTGGACCAGTTCCGGCAGCTGAAAAAGATGGGGGATCTCAAAGGCATACTGGGGATGATCCCCGGGGTCGGCCGCCAGATCAAGGACGCCGATATCGACATGAAGCAGATGGACCGGATGGAAGCCATCATCCTCTCGATGACCGCGAAGGAGCGGAGCAAGCCGGATCTGATCAACCCCCCCCGCAAACGCCGGATCGCCGCCGGCAGCGGTATGCGGGTGGAGGACGTCAACAAGCTGATCAAGCAGTATGACCAGATGAAACAGATGATGAAACAGATGCGGGGCGGCAAGGGGAAGAAAAAAGGGCGGATGAATATGGATGTGATGCGCGGGATGGGATTGCAGTAATTGACATGTTATGCGTAGGGCAGGGGCTTGCCCCTGCCGCAGATGAAACTCATTTGACATCACGGGCGGACACAAGGCCCGCCCCTACAACCAGTATACACCGTTAATATTATTACCCAGCGTAATATATTATAAAACCATCTTACATTCCAAAAGGAGACAAACCAATGGCAGTAAAAATCAGGCTGCGCCGGATGGGCGCGAAGAAGGCTCCGTTTTACCGGATCGTGGTGGCGGATTCCCGCTATCCCCGGGACGGCCGGTTTATTGAGGAGCTGGGGTATTACAACCCGCTGAAAAATCCCATCGACCTGAAGGTGGATGTGGAAAAGGCCCGGAAATGGATCGCCAACGGCGCACAGCCAACCGACACCGTTAAAGCGCTGTTGAAAAAGGCCGGCATCAACGCGGCCGCCAACCCGCCGGAAGCCGAAAAAGAACCGGAGCCGGCGGAGGAAGCCGTCGCAGAAACCGCGGAGGAATAAGGTATCGCTATGAAAGAATTGCTGCTCACCATTGCCCGGGGGTTGGTGGATAACCCCGATGCTGTCAAGGTGATCGAGGACGCGCCGGACGAAAACGGCGTGATCGTGTTCCATCTGAATGTGGCGCCGGAGGATATGGGCCGCGTAATCGGCAAACAGGGCCGTATCGCCAAAGCCATGCGCATCGTCATGCGCGCCGCCGCCAGCCGGAAGGACACCCGCATCTCGGTGGAGATTGATTAACCGCTAACCAACACATACACAAGAAATACATTCCGCGATGGGACGCGGAATGTATTTTTGTTGTGCGCTTTAACGCAATTGCGCAAACCAGTATGCTGTTTTATTGATTTTCCCGGTTGACCTCTTCCTGCCAATCCGCAAAATATTTATCCAAGGCGAAATCGACCGCTTCCTTGCGGGCTTCCACTGCCGACGAGATGTCCGAAAGACCGCCGAACATCGCGTCAAAAACCAGACTCATCGGCGTGCGGAAGACCGGATCGACGTTCTGCAGCAGCAGCGCCATATCGTACCGTCCCGCGTGGCAGACATAGTCGGCGATGATCCGGGTATCCTCCTCATGCCGCCAGTAGGTCTCCTCATAATCCGGCCAGTAGATTTTTTCCAACTCCATCGCGTAAAACCCGATCGCGTCCAACAATTTGCCGAGGCTTTCGGGGTTGGGATGGGTTTTGGTGATGCCCATGACGGTGGCGTTGTGATCGACGCAGTTCATGTAGCTTTCCTGTGCTTCGTCATATTTCGGCATCGGCAGGACGCCCCAGTCGGCCTCCATATTCCGCAGCCGGTCGGCCACCAACCGGCAGGAATAGAACAGGGTCCGGCCGTCCATAAACATCTGCTCCTGCATCGGGATCCGCTGTTCCCCCATATCCCGGAAGAAGTTGGGGGCCACCGACTTGTCTTCTCGGTTAAATTTGCGCATCCTGGCGATAAAATCCAAGCTCCTTGTGTCGTAGCAGCCCATCACCATCTTGCCGTTTTCCTCAAGAAAATACTGGTTGCCGGCGCTCATATACAGCGCCCGGGCAAAATCGCCGTCCGGCGCCACGATGCCCCAGCGGTCGTCCGGGGTATCGACAATGCCGTTGCCGTCATTGTCCCGCATCGCCCGTTTGCTGTAATCCATCAGCCGGTCCATTGTCCACTCGCCGTTTTCCACCATCTCATAAGGGTCCGGGAGATTCAGATCATTCCAGACGTCGAAGTTGAACCGGATGATCCAGGTGTCAACGGCGTCAAAGATAAAAGAGCCGTTGGCGGCAAAGGTCTTGCCGTTGATGGTGCCGATACGGCGGATGTTCGGATTCCACCAGGGATTTTCCCAGTTGGTGCTCAGCTCGTTGAGATCCCGCATCAGATCGGCGCCCAGCATATGGCCGAACTGCCACTGGGTGGTGCAGAAGATGTCGCAGTATTTCTCGCCGGCCATGATCTCCGGCAGCGCCTCGGTCAGCATAGAGTCAAGAGGGACGATATTGAGCTTGATTTTGCAGTTCCATTTTTGCTCGATATTATCCAATACCCGCTGCCAGGCGTCGTTATAGGGATTGCTGGTCTCATGCCGCTGCCAGCGGCGGTTATGGTTATCCGGGTGGTCCACAACGAGGATCTCCTCGCCCTCCAGATCAATCGGCGGCGGTTCGCCTTTGATTTTGCCGGTCCAGCCGGGACTGCCGGGACCGTTTCCGCAGCCGCCGCCAAAAACAACCACCAATAAAATAACCACTGTCAGGGCAATCAGACGTTTCATATATCTGCACAACCTTTCTGTATGTTGGGGGCCTTAATAAATTATACCGTGTCTTTGGATAAAATGCAAGATGCAGCCTTGCTTGAGTGCGGTTATATTCCTTCCGCTTGAAAATGGAGCAACCCAAAAAATTTATTTATTGATTTTTTCACCGACATCGTATATACTATATTCTACAGCGCTGGAGCGCTTGTGATGTAATCAATTATAAATCCTATTTTCGGGCGAGCGGATTGGTCCTGTGCGACAGCGCATCGTGAACCATGTCAGGCGGGGAACCGAGCAGCATTAAGCGGCAGTGTCTGTGCGCCGCAGGTAACCTGTCCGCTCACCCGAAAATAGGATTTATTTTTAAGGAGCGCACCCCATGTATGATCAGAGATGATCTCACCGATAAACCGATAATAATCAAATCAGGCAAAAACGCGAAGCGTTTCTTGCAGGGGTGCGCACCGCCGCACTTATCCGATTTGATGAAATAAGGAGCGCACCCCATGTATCAGGTATTATACCGAAAATGGCGGTCCCAGACCTTTGCTGAGATCTATGGGCAGCCGGGTATCGTTGCGGCGCTGCGCGGCGAGATGCGGACCGGGAAGATTGCCCACGCCTATCTGTTCACCGGTTCCCGCGGGACCGGCAAAACCAGCTGCGCCAAGATTCTGGCCAAAGCGGTCAACTGTCTGGACCTGCGGGACGGCGACCCCTGCAACGCCTGCGATTCCTGCCGCGGTATCGACAACGGCTCGATCCTCGACGTGGTCGAGATCGACGCCGCTTCCAATAACGGCGTCGACAACATCCGCGACCTGCGGGAGGAAGTCAATTATACCCCGGTCAGCGTCAAATACCGGGTCTATATCATCGACGAGGTACATATGCTCTCAATCGGCGCCTTCAACGCGCTGCTCAAGACGTTGGAGGAGCCGCCGGAGCATGTCATCTTTGTACTGGCCACCACCGAGGCGCATAAATTGCCGGCCACCATCCTCTCCCGGTGCCAGCGGTTCGATTTCAACCGGATCCCCCCCGCCGATATCGCCGCGCGGATCCACTATATCGCCGGGCAGGAGAATTTTACCGTAGAAAATGAAGCGGCGGCGCTGATCGCCCGGCTGGCTGACGGCGGAATGCGGGACGCGCTGTCGCTGTTGGATCAATGCCTGTCGAGGGCGGAGGAGGCCGAAGGCATAAAACAGGTCACCGCCGCGGTGGTGGTGGATACCGCCGGGCTGGCCGGAGACGACTGCCTGTATGAGCTGTCGGCGGCGGTATTGGAGAGCAATGGCGCCGCGGCGCTGGAAATCGTGGACAAACTGTACGCCTCCTCCCGGGATATGGAGCGGCTGTGCGCCGATTTGGTGTATTTTTACCGCAATTTGATGGTGGTCAAGAGTGTAGCCGATCCCGGCGGGCTGGTAGTGGCTTCGTCGGACGAGATCGGGCGGCTGCGGGCGGAGGCGGAGAAATATCCGTTGCCGGCGATTCTGCACTGTATGGATGTGCTGCAGCGGGGCGCCGACCGGCTGCGGAGCGGCGCTTCCCGGCGGGTGGAGATGGAATTAGTCATGCTGCGGCTGTGTTCGCCGCA
>WRDE01000159.1 GCA_009783605.1 Oscillospiraceae bacterium | reverse complement strand
GAAGGAGATCCTGTTCCGCACCGTCGTTCCGGTGAAGGACCTCCCCGGTTTTTTGGGCAACCGCATCGGGTTCCAGTTTATCAACCAGGCGATGCGGCTGGCCGGGCAATATCAGGAAAAAGGCGGGATTGATTATATCGACGCGCTGCTGGGCGGCTTTACCGGCCGGGCGATGGCGCCGCTGCTGACCGCCAACTTCGTCGGCTTGGATATCCATAAGGCGATTGTGGACAATCTGCTGGAAAAAACCTGCGATTATGCCCATGACTCCTTTGTCCTGCCGGACTATGCGGAGGAGATGGTGGGCCGGGGAGATTTGGGAAGGAAAACCGGCTGCGGGCTGTATAAAACCGCGCTGACGCCGGAGGGGAAAAAGCGGTATTTGGTATATGACATCGCGGCGGGGGATTACCGCGATCAGCGCCGGTATGATTTTCCATTTGTCCGGCAGATGAAAGAAGCGCTGCGCAATGGCCAGTACCGCCGGGCGTTTTCGGCGCTGACCGGGGACAGCTCTCCCGAGGCGGAGCTGTGCGCCGCGTCGCTGCTTCACTATATTTTGTATGCGCGCCAGGCAACCGCCGAAGTGGGGCTGGATGAACAGGCCGGGGACCATGTCATGGCAACCGGCTTCAACTGGTGTCCGCCGCTGGCGATGATCGAGGCGTTTGGCGGGCCGGAAGCGGCATGGAAGCTGGCGGAGCAGCGGCTGCCTCCGGCGCTGTTGCGGCAGACCGGAGCCGACCGGCTGATTGGCGGCGCGCCGCCGTCGGCATATGATTACCGGCGTTATTTCCGGGCGAAAGGATGAGTACAGGATGAATACAGTATGTGTGGCGGGCGGCGCCCAAACCGATTTTGAACGCAATTGGACCAAGGAAGGGAAAGGCGCTGTCGCGCTGCTGACCGAAGTGATGGATGACGCGCTGGCCGACGCCGGTATCGCTTACGAGGATATCCGCAGATGGAACCGGAACAATCAGGTCGCGCTGTTTGTAGGCAACTTTATCGCCGAGCTGTATGTCGGGCAGGGGCATCTGGGTAGCCTGCTGACCGAGGTGAACCCCGCGTTTTACGGCGTGCCGTCGGCGCGGTATGAAGCCGCCTGCGCATCCGGCGCGGCGGCGTTGGACGCGGCGGCCGCCAGGATCAGGGCCGGGGACTATGACGCCGCTATTGTGGTGGGCTGGGAACTGATGAAGACGGTGGAATCCAGGATCTGCGCGGACTATCTCGGCCGGGCGGCGTTTTATGAGACCGAGGCGCTGGGCATTGATTTTCCGTTTCCAAAACTGTTCGGCAGACTGGCGGACGAAATTTTGCGGAAATACCGCCTGGACGAAAACCGGTTCATGGACGCGCTGGCCGCCATATCGGTCAAAAATTACGCCAACGCCAAGAGAAACCCGCTGGCCCAGACCCGCAAATGGTTTATGAATACGGAACAGGCCCGGGCAAGAGGCGGTGAGACCAATATCATCGTGGGCGGCCGGCTGGCGGTGTCGGATTGCTCCCAGGTGACCGACGGGGCGGCGGCGGTGGTGCTGGTCTCCGAAAAGCTGGCGGCGGAGCTGGGCCGGAAATGCCCGGTCATCAAAGGGTACGGCCACCGGGTGGCGCCGATGCGGTTCGAGGAGAAGATGCGCGAAAGCGCCGATTCGCCCTACATCCTGCCCTGGACCCGTCAGGCGGTGCTGGACGCCTACGCCCGGTCGGGGCTGTCGGCGGCGGATATGGATTTTTTTGAAACCCACGACTGCTTCACCTCCAGCGAATACGCGGCGGTTTCGGCCTTCGGGATCGCCGAGCCCGGCGGGGAATGCCGGGCGATAGAGGATGGGACAATTGCTTTTGACGGCCTGAAGCCGGTCAATCCCAGCGGCGGGCTGATCGGCGGCGGGCATCCGGTGGGCGCGTCCGGCGTCCGGATGTTTTTGGATCTGTATAAACAGCTGACCGGCAAAGCCGGCGGCTACCAGCTGCTGCGGCCGCAAAACGGCATGATGCTGAATATCGGCGGCAGCGCCACCACCAACTATGTATTTATCGTCGGAAACGAGGAAACGAAATGAAACTGAGCCATATACTGCCGGAAATGGGTTTTTCGGATGCCCGGATCATCAATGAGAAGGATTTCACTTATCTGGCCCTCTCGGCTTCGGGTATTCCGCAGCCCCACTGCATCTTTCTGGATTCGGAAAAATATATCCCGGATATTGCCGGAACCGTTACGATGGTTATCGCCGCGCCGGCGCTGGAAAATCAATTGGTATCGGAGCAATATGGGTTGTGTATCACTGAAAATCCCCGGGAGCTGTTTTTCAGCCTGCACAATTTTTTGTCGGCGCGGGAGGGATACCGGCGCCCCGCCTTTGCGACCGAAATCGGGGAGGGCGCGGCCGTCAGCCCGCTGGCCAGTGTCGCCGGGCAGAACGTCCGGATCGGCCGGCAGGCGGTGATAGAGGAATTCGCCGTGATACGGCCGGATACCGTGATCGGCGACCATGCCATTATCCGGGCCGGCGCGGTGATCGGCGGCCAGGGCTTTGAATTCAAGCGGACCGGCGGCGCCATCCTGAGCGTGGAGCACGCCGGCGGCGTCATCATCGGGGACCATGCGGAGATACAGTATAACAGCTGTATCGACCGCGCTGTATATCCCTGGGACGACACCGTGATCGGCGGGTATTCCAAATTGGACAACTTAGTTCATGTCGGCCACGCGGTAAAAATAGACCGCAATGTGATGATTGTGGCGCAGTCCGGTATCGGCGGGCGCACCCGTATCAAGCCGGACTGCTGGATCGGGTTCGGCGCGACGGTGTCCAACGGGCTGACTGTCGGGGAGCGTTCCCGGGTAAACATCGGTGCGGTTGCCACCCGCGACGTAGCCAACGATCAGAGCGTCACCGGGAATTTCGCCATTGAGCATACCCGGTTCATCCAAAACCTGAAAAAGTCAGCGGCGGATTAAACCGCTATAAAAATCAAGAGAATACAGAGGCTTTATAGATGAAAATTCTGACCGTTGTCGGTGCCCGGCCGCAGTTTATCAAGGCGGCGGCCGTCTCCCGTGCGCTGCGCCGGGAGCATACCGAGATATTGGTGCATACCGGCCAGCATTACGACTACAATATGTCGGATATCTTTTTCGAGGAATTGGGAATCCCCAAACCGGACTATAACCTCGGGATTGCCGGCGGCACCCACGGGAAAATGACCGGTGCCATGCTGGCGGCTGTCGAAGAGGTGTTGATGAACGAAAAACCGGATTGGCTATTGGTCTACGGCGACACCAACTCCACGCTGGCCGCTGCGCTGGCGGCGGTCAAGCTGCATATCCCGGTCTGCCATGTGGAATCCGGCGGCAGGCTGGGGACGCTGACCAACCCGGAGGAGGTCAACCGCATCTGCACCGACCATGTATCGTCGCTGCTGCTGTGCTGTACCGCGTCGGCGGTAGAATTCCTGCGCCGGGAGGGACTCACCGCCGGGGTGCATCTGACCGGCGACCCGATGTATGACGCGTTCCGGTATTACGGCGAACGGCTTCCGGCGGATCTGCTGTCGGGGGTGGAGGATATCGACGGCAATCCGGCGGATATCCCCGAACGGTTTTATTACCTGACCTGCCACCGGGAGGAGAACACCGCCGACGGCCGGTCGCTGCGGGAGATTATGGCGGCGATGGATCAATTGGACGCGCCGACGGTTTATCCGGTCCATCCGCGCAATACCGAACGCGCCCGCCGCCTCCGTGATGAAAATGGATTTTCGCGGGTGCTTTTAACCAAACCGGTAGGCTACCTGACGTCGATCGCGTTGGTGAAGGGCGCCGCCAAAATCGTGACCGACTCCGGCGGGCTCCAGCGGGAAGCCTTCTTCGCCGGCAAGCAGTGCGTGACCGTTTTCGACTATGTGGTCTGGCCGGAGACGATGACGGGCGGTGTCAACCGGCTGGCTAAGCCCGACGCGGCGGATATTTTGGAAAAACTCGAAGGTCCCGTCATCTGGAATCCGGCGTATCAGCCCTTCGGGGACGGACATTCGTCCGAGAAGATCACCAAGATCATTTCAGGTGAGGGTGCGAATTGAGAATCCACATATATATTGTCTCAGGGAAAGGAACACACACATGAAATATGTCCTTATCGGCTGCGGCCGCATATCGCCCAATCATATCAAAGCGGCGGTTGAAAACAAATTGGAGATCGCGGCGATCTGCGATCTGGTACCGGAAAAAATGGAACATCTCCGCCGGCAGTTCGGCTTGCCGGCCTCAGTCGGGCACTATACCGATTACCGGCAGCTGTTAGACGAGCAGAAGCCGGAGCTGGCCGCTATCGCCACCGACAGCGGCAGCCATGCCGAAATCGCATTAGCCTGTATCCGCCGGGGGATCCACGTCATCATCGAAAAGCCGATGGCGATGAGTATTGCCGACGCGGATAAAATTGTTGCCGCCGGGATCCAACATAACGTAAAAATCTCCGCCTGCCACCAGAACCGGTTCAACATCGCGGTGCAGAAGCTGCGCCGGGCGCTGGAGGGGGAACGGTTCGGCAAGCTCTCCCACGGCTCGGTCCACGTGCGCTGGAACCGCGGCCGGGACTATTATATCCATGACGACTGGCGGGGGACCTGGACCCGGGACGGCGGTACGCTGATGAACCAGTGCATCCACGGGATCGATCTGCTGCGCTGGATGATGGGGGACGAGATCGTGGAGGTCTACGGCGTCACCCGGCGGCAGTTCCACCCGTATATCCAGGCGGAGGACGTCGGGATGGCGGTGATCCAATTCAAAAACGGCGCCGTCGCCACCGTCGAGGGGACGGTCAATGTCTATCCGCAGAGTCTGGAGGAGACGCTCTATATCTTCGGCGAAAACGGCGCAGTCAAGCTGGGCGGCAAATCGGTCAACAGCGTGGATGTCTGGCAGTTCGCCGACGAAAAAGAACAGGACACCGGCAACCGGGGGTTTGAAGAATCCACCGACAACGTCTACGGCAACGGCCACACATCGTTATATGCCGACGTGATCGAAGCGGTCCGGGAAGACCGGCCGCCCTATGTGGACGCCGCCGCCGGCAAGCGGGCGGTGGAGCTGATCCTGGCGATATACAAGAGCCAAAAGGAAGGCCGGCCGGTCAGGCTGCCGTTGGAGGATTTCGCGGCGGCGGAGATGGCAGGGATGTTCTATGGGAGGGGATGAAATGATATGAGAGACTATACATATGACGATTTTTTTAACACCCTTGATAAAACCGCGCAAGCTATTTTAACGGCAATCAATGAACATATCGCGTTTCATTATTCAGAGTACAAGCCTTTCGATATAAAGCCATTGGATAAGTCAGAAAAGGAATGGAAGATACATTACCGAAAGAAACCCAAAATTGGTAAGGCTCTGTGCAGCGTATATGCAAAAGATGGAAAATTGTCTGTGCGAGTTTGTTTATTATCGTCAATGACGCATGAATTTTTATTAAGGCAGCATGAGTTTTCCGAAAAGATAAGAAATACTATATTAAAACAAGTAGTCTGCGTGGTTCATAAAGCTTGCCG
>WRDE01000158.1 GCA_009783605.1 Oscillospiraceae bacterium | reverse complement strand
GATGACTTATCTCAGAAATCTTGAAAACAGAAAAAACGAAGTGTACGCGTCAATCGAAGAACAGGGCAAAATGACCGACGAAATCGCCGCCGCTCTCGCCGCCGCGCAAACGCTCGTCGAGGTCGAAGATATTTACAGGCCCTTTAAACCCAAAAGAAAAACCCGCGCGTCAGTCGCCAAAGAAAAAGGGCTCGAGCCTCTGTCCGAGATTTTATATAATCAGGCCATTATTGACGGGATTGTGAAAAGCGCGGCGATCGGAAAAGAAGTCGAGATCGAGATTCCGGAAATTTGATAACCAACACATTTTGACCGCGTCAAGGATACACAATAAATAATTTCCGCGGTGGAGCGCGAAAATTATTTTTGTCTGCGCTATAACACAATTTTGCAAATCAATGATCCCCACTTTTTTATTCTCCACTCTCCGGAAAGGAGGCTGTCTCCATGCCTTTTTGCCCCCAATGCCGCGGGGAATACCGCCAGGAGTTTGATACCTGCGGCAGTTGCGGTGTCCCACTGGTGGATAAGCTATCGCCGCAGCCGAATACCGAATCACCGGTAGATGAACGGCAGAATATGCCGGTGCTGTTGTGCGAAACGGATTGTGATGAAGCGGCGCTGATCGCCGAGCGGTTGATGTGGCAGCATATCCCGTCGAAAAGGGAGGACCACCGGCGCGGCGAACGCCGTTACGGCGGCTATCTGGGGACCGGGGTCTATGTTCCTGCCCGGGAGCTGGAACGGGCGCAGGAGCTGCTGCGGCATTGCCGTGAGACGGATTACCAGGAATCCCCTGAGTTTACGTATATTGATGAGAACAGCGACGCGGCGGAGGATCAGACCGATGATGAGATGTTTACCGAAGAATCGCCGGCAACCGATGAAGAATGGGGAAAGAGAATAAAAACCGCAAAAAAGCAAGGAGCTAAAGAGGGTCTCCTATTGTTGTTGGTTATTGCGGGAACGCCGGTGGCGTTGTACCTTTTAGCAGAATTTGTCATAAAACTATTCGGATAAATTACTGTCAGGGAGGCCGTCTCCATGCCGTTCTGTCCCAAATGCCGCGAGGAATACCGCGAAGGGTTTTCTGTCTGCGCCGACTGCGGATCACCGCTGACGGATGAATTTCCACTGGAAACGGTTCTGGAACCATTTCCAGTGGAAACAGATTTTGATGTGGACGCCCCGGCGTTGCTGTGTTCGCCGGCGGATAATATCGAGGCGGGCATGATCCTCGGGCTGCTGCGGGAGCACGGCGTCCCCGCGATGAAAAAAAGCCGCGCCGCCGGCGGTCTGTTGAATATCTATCTGGGCGCCTCCTGCTACGGCGCCGATATCTATGTCCCCTCCCGGTTATTGGAAAACGCGCGCGCGCTGCTGGCGGCGTTTTACGGCAACGGTATCGAGCTCCCCGCGGCGGAGGAACCGGAAAGCACCGAAGCAGAAGCGGCGGCGCCCGAAGCAATGCCTGTTGACGACCCGGAATGGCAGGAAACCATGCGGCGGGTCATCGAAGAGCGGGACCGGCAGGAAAGCGGTTGGAAATCGACCGCGTTCTTCGCGCTGGCGCCCTGGGGGATATTACTGCTGTATTATCTACTCACCAGGTTCACGCAAATATAAACACAGAGGTTGATGATCATGCCGTTTTGTCTGCAATGCTGCGAGGAATACCGCGAGGGGTTCGACACCTGCGCCGACTGCGGGATCCCGCTGGTGGAGAAGCTGCCGCCGGTCCCGGAACTTGAGGATACCGAGCAGGGCAAGGTAGTTTATGACCCGCCGGCGCGGCTGGGGTCTTATGCCGACGGCGCCGAGGCCGACATTGTCGCCGCATTGCTGGAGAGTTATGACATCCCAGTAAAAAGGAAAACCTGGGGCGGACAGGCCATGACCAATCTGTACGGTAATTTATTGACCATGGGGACCGAATTATACGTCCCCGCCCGCCTGCTGGAGCAGACGCGGGAGCTGCTGGCGGCACAGCCGGCGGAAGAGGAAATCCCGGAAGATAAAGGCCCCGGCGAAGAAGAGTGGGAAGAGATGGTAAAAACCGCCGGACGCCAGCGGCGTATCAATTTCTGGCTGCTGTTCGGGATCTTCTGGGGGCTCCCGATCGCGATCGTCTTATATCTGCTCTTCATTAAGTAAAAAGGAAGTACCCCTATGAAACAACTCAAAGACGCCCGCCGCCTTGTCATCAAGGTCGGCACCTCGACGCTGACCTATGAGACCGGGCGGCTCAACCTCCGCCGGGTGGAGACCTTGGTGCGGGTGCTGTCGGACATCAAAAACAGCGGCCGGGAGATACTGTTGGTCACCTCGGCCGCCATCGGGGTGGGTGCGGGGCTGCTGGGGCTTCCTGAACGCCCCCGGGATACCGCCGGCAAGCAGGCCGCCGCCGCCGTCGGCCAGTCGGAGCTGATGAATACCTACAGCCGGCATTTCAACGAATACGGCCATGTGGCCGGTCAGGTGCTGATCACCCGGGACGTGATTGAGAACGCCACCCGCAAGCAGAACGCGGTCAACACCCTGACCCAGCTGCTGGCCTACGGCGTGGTGCCGGTCGTCAACGAGAACGATACCGTCTCGACCGAGGAATTGGACTACGCGTTCGGCGAAAACGATACGCTGGCGGCGATCGTGGCGGGGTTGGTCGGCGCCGACGCGCTGATTCTGCTGACCGATATCGACGGGCTGTACACGGTTGACCCCCGGACCGATCCGGCGGCGGAAAAAATCCCGGTGGTCACCAAAATCGACGATCAACTGATGGCGATGACCTCCGGCGCCGGGACCCGGCGGGGCACCGGCGGGATGCAGACCAAGCTGCGGGCGGCAAAAACCGCCGCAGCCGCGGGGATCCCGACGGTGGTGATGGAGGGATTAGACCCGAAACGGCTGTATGATTTGTTGGATGGACAGCCGTGCGGGACATTGTTTGAGGCGGAATAGATTATAGACTTCTGTAAGGAGTCTATTGATAAAAAGGGCGCTTCCGGTTTTTGGAAGCGCCGTTTCTTTAACCTAAAAATTCATCCTGATATTGTATACCGTATTGCTCAGCTGAATCGTCAGCGGACAGGGCGTTTCATTCCATATCTCAATTGTCAGCTCAATCCGTTTATTGCCGGACAGGACTACCATTTCAGACGCCGACCCAAAAACCTGATCGCCGCCGCCCGCGAATAACGTCAGTCTCATTTCGGCGGTGCCGTCATACGTAGTATCTAACGTGACGGTTACCGTCCCCTTCTCGTTCTCAAGCGAAACCAATGTCACCGCAACCTCGTCCGGCGCGTCAAAATACAGCTCATAATCTAAAATATCATTCTGCCATTCGCCGGTATAATATTTATGCGGATACGCCCGCCACAGCTTCCGGACAAGCTCCTCAAACTCATCACTGTACCGGAAATACCGGTCCAACTTATCCAACGACCGGCCCATCACCCCGCAGCCGTTTTCCAAAAAAACGAAATACCACCCGTCGTCATACCGGACGATATGGCGGATGTACAGATATTCTTTTTCGTATACAGATTTATCGTATTCGGCCGGCGCGATCTGGGCGCGAAGGTCATACAGCTTGTTGACATAATCGGGATCGGGGATCTCCTTGATCGAAAAATCCCGCCAGAAAGGGTGGAAATCACTGATTTTCAAGGTGCCGTTCTTCTCGAAACGCTGATGTTCGGACGCCAGATCTATATGCTTTTCATTGATGAAAAAATCAAAATTGACCGGCCCGGCGGGGATACTTGGCCACGGATCAGGGGTCCGCGGAAAGACGGTGATTTTTCCGACCAAATATTGCAGGATCAGCCGCGCGTCGGTAATGGTCACGGTTTCGCCGCCGCTGACATTGGCGAGATCCAGTTGCGTTGCCGTCAGTTTGATTTTACCCACCAAATGCTGCAATATAAGCCGCACGTCACTGATGTTGACCGCGCCGGTACCGCTGATGTTGCCAAGCAGCGGATTTTCATAATAAATGTCATAGGGGATGTTGTTTTTCCTGACGAAATCGTGGGCGTAGGAATTCATAACACAGTATATGGTCAAATTTGGGCAGTCGGCAAACGAAGTATCATGGATTGCGGTAACCGTATCCGGTACTATGATTTTCCCAAGGCTTACACAGCTTAAAAACGCGTATATGCCAATGTCTGTCAGGGTATCGGGGATGGTGACAGCGGTCAGTCCGGCACAGCTCATAAACGCTTCGTCGTGAATTTTTTCAACGCCGTCCGGTATTGTAAAGGCGGTTACCGGGCTATTGATGGGGTATCGTATCAGAACCGTTTTATCTTTATTATACAGTACGCCGCCGACCGAAGCATACTTTTCATTCTCCGCGGCGACATGGATTTCCTGTAAATAGTGCATACCGGTAAGTGCCTTGTCCGCAATCATATTGACACTGGCGGGAAGGGTTATTTCGGTGATAACCGTAAACACGAATGCTTCCCTCCTGATGATCTCCAACCCACTGCCGAGGGCCACCGTTGCTAATTTTTCACAATAATAAAAAGCGCCGAGATCAATTTCCGCCACACTGTCCGGGATAGTGACGGCGGTCAGCTCTTTGCAGTCCCAAAAAGCGAGTTTTCCGATATAGACGACGCTGTCGGGTATCGTGATGCCGGGCAAGTTTTTACATCCGTAGAAAGAAAAGCCGCCGATATCGGTCACCGAGGAGGGAATGGTGACCGAGGTCAGGTGCAGACAATCCATAAAAACGGCGTCAAAAACGCGCATCTCGTTGAAATCCCTTCTGCCGCTGCCGATCAGGATCACGCCGTCCGGGATAACAAAGGAGCTTTCGGTCTTGCCCTCGGGGTATTTCAGGATGGCGGTTTTGTCCTTATTATACAAAACGCCGTCGATTGAAGAATAGGCGGGATTATCGGGATCCACATGGATATTTTTCAGGCTGCGGCACCGGTGGATAATATGGTCCCCGATATTAGTCACGGTTTTGGGTATGGTAAGATTTACGATCCCGATATTGGTAAACGCGTTGTTTTTGATGCCGGTCACAGGTTTTCCGCCGATAGTTTCCGGGATGGCGACGTCGGCGTCGTTGCCCGAGAAACCGGTAATGACTGCCTCTCCGCCGCTGATCTCGTATTGGAAATTCCCGGAAATTTCCGCCGCCGAGCCCGCCGGGACCGCACAGAGAATGACCGCCGCGATAACGGCAAATACTATTTTTTTCATCACTGCTCATCCTTTCGTAAAATATGTTTCTGCCTATAACACTTTGAAACTTTATAAAAGGTTTCATTCGTGAAAACATTCCACAAATCTATTTGGCGTTTCGGAACCGAAGAATAACCTATACAAATTATACCATACTATCCCTATGACTGTAAACCAAATTGTGAATGGTGACTCGTGAATTATGAATTGCTGAAGCTCGCAGTAACCGGCGCCCTTGCCGGGGCCGCCAACGGGTTTCTCGGGGCCGGCGGCGGGTTGATCGCGGTGCCGCTGCTGGCCGGCTGGATAGGGGTGGAGCGGCGGAAGGCGTTCGCCACCTCGCTGGCGCTGATGCTGCCGCTCTCGGCTGTGTCT
>WRDE01000157.1 GCA_009783605.1 Oscillospiraceae bacterium | reverse complement strand
TGTTTCCGATATGACACTCGCTCTTATAAAATGGGTGGCTCTGCCGATCCTGCTGACACTGTCCTTTGTGATATTTATGCGGGTGGCCTTCCGGTTTTACCACAAAAACCGAAAACTTAACGAAGAAGGGATCCGGCAGATCCCGCTGGCGGATCCGGATCTGACCGAAACCTTCTGGCCGATACCCGAGGATATGGCGGAAGAACCCGAACAGGAGCCGCTCGGAATTGATGAATTCGGCGCGTTTCCGGAGGATGAGCCCGGAATGGATCCGTATATTGCGGACAGTGTACTGTCCGAGGACAGCCTGCTGTCCGTAGACAGTATACTGGCCGAAACCGCAACATATACACCGGCGGCGGAGGTGGAACCGGAACCGATCGTACTGACCCCGTTCCCCGAAACCGAATCGTACAGCTTTACCCCGGTGCCCGAACCGAAACCGGATCCATATCCGTTTACCCTGATTCCCGAAACGGATCCGATTACCCTCACCCCGATCCCCGAATACCAGCCGTTCACCTTTGAAGACACCTACACCCCTCCCCCGGCAGCCCCGGAAACTGAACAACCCCAAAACTCCTCACTATCCACTCCCCAAGCCTCACTGACCGATATCGACCGGGAGCTGCTGGAGCTGATGGATATTGACCCGAATCAGTTGGATATGGAATCCTTTGACCTGGCGTCGTTAGATTTCTCCCATATGAATTTCGGGGACATTGATCTCGATAATCTGTCGCTGGAGGATTTTGATCTGAGCGAATTCGACGGCACCCTGTGACGTGCCGATTGATTGGTATGCAAGAGGTATCGGATGGCAGCTAAGAGTAAAAAGAAGAAATCAATCGTCGGCCGGGTCATTGGCAATATCTGTTTTATACTGGCCCTGATCCTGGCGGGGATAGCTGTCTTTAATGTGATGACCAGCAAGGATGAGGAAAAAAGCAACGTTCTCGGTTTCAAGCCCATTGTCATCCTCTCCGGCTCAATGGAGCCCTATATCCTGACCGACGCCGTCATTTTAGTCAAGACCAGCGATTTTTATTCGCTCAAAAAAGACGACGTGATCACCTTCAGGAACGGCGTCACCCGGATCACCCATCGCATTGTCGACATTATCGAGGACAGCGACGGCCGCCGCCTGATAACCAAAGGCGACGCGGTTCTGCTCCAGGACGGCATTGAGGTTACCGAAGAGATGTATCTCTACAAGGTAGTCGCGGTATTCAATTGGGTGAAAACCCTGCGCGAGGATACCGGTCTTTTGAAGGATACACCGCTGAAACCCTTTGGCTTTTTCAAATGGTTCATTTTCCCGCTCCTTATCCTGATCGCTGCGGTGTATTGCGTCAAAGTCATCATAATAGGTAATCTGATCGGGAAAAACAAACGGCGGCAGGAATTGCCCGCGGGGGTTCCCGACAGGATACCGGACGGATACCCCGATACGGATGGCGGCGAAGCGCCTCCCGGTTATATGTCCCCCCCGGAAGTTATACCGATGGAACCGGACAACCCGGACAGGGTATTTGCCGTTCCGGAGGATAACATTTTGAATGAACAGAATGAGTTCAAAATGATCCCCGCCAACCGGAGAGAGGCAAAAGGATTAAAGTTAGAAAAAAGACGGTTAAAACGCGGAAAAAAGCTGAACCGGACCCGGTCGGCCAGAGCGGTTTCCCGTATCTCCGCGGCGCTGTTGGCGCTGGCGTGTGTTATTTTGTTGTTTTCGGCCGCGGTGGCGATATATGTCAAAACGGGTTCCGGCGAAATTTTCGGCTACCGGCTGGTAGCCGTCAGAGACGACAAGATGGAAGCGAAGATCCGCAAGAATGCCGTTGTAGTGGTTAAAAAGGTGGTATCCGCCGATGAATTGCAGTCCGGCGATACCCGGCCGGTCATCGCCGCTTACCGGCGGGAGGACGACGCCGGCGGATTGGTGCGGGAGGTACGCGAAATACAGTCGATCACCCGGGATGGCGTCATACACCTGAGATTCCTGAAGGGGGGCGGCCCAGCCGCCAGTCTCGACGAGCAGTTTACCATAGAGATGAAAGAAGTGTGGGACGGTGGCGGAAAAGTGGTATCAATATTGAACTGGGTCTCGCCGTGGGTAACCGACTTTGCCGACACTCCGTTTAAAGCAGCGGTCAAATGGGTGGTACTGCCGGTGGTATTCATCGTGGTCTTAGTGGTGCTGATCCGGCTGATCTATAAGACCTATCAGACAATAAAAAGCGAAAAACGGACAGTCAGCGAAAACCCCGAGCTGGTAGCCAACTATTCCAACACCCTGAACAATCTGTTTACAGCCTCCGCTTCGCAGGACCTGCCGGAAGCCCGGGAAGCGTTTCCGGCAGAGGGCTTCTCCGCGGAGGGAGAAGCGCGGATATTGCCGCCAATGCCGATTCCGGTGCTGACGCCGTTTCCGATGCCGGTTCTGTCTTCCGAAAATCCTCCGGATCCCGGCGGATTCGATCCCGGTGACCTGGATTTCGGCGACCTGGATATAAGCGGCCTCGATCTCAGCGACATCGATTTCAGTGATCTGGATTTTGACGATTTCAATCTGGATGATTTCAATTTAGAGGATCTCGGGCTGTAATTTTAAGTAAACAAGGAACAAGAATCACTCTCAACTGTCAACTCTCAACTGTCAACTCAGAGAAAGGCCCGTCTCCATGAAAAAGCATATATATAAAATAATCGGAACGGTACTGAGCACGGTGATCGCGATTAACGCGCTGATGCTCGGCGCGTATGCCCTGTTTACCGACCGGGAGACAGGCGTTGTCGGCGGCGCGGCCGGCTATATCGACGCGGTGCTGCACGAGGAATTCTGGGACGGCGGCCGGGATCTGACCGGCGGCGAGCTGAACACACCGAATCCGGGCGGCGCCAAGACTGACCGCAACGTCGTCTGGGCCGAATCGACCGGAGACAAACCCTGTTATGTCCGGGTCCGCTTGAATACCTCCTTTGAATATTTGGACGAAGCGGCCGGCAATATCTGGAAGATCGCCGTGATTCCGTCCGACGCGGTACAGTATACCGTCGACGCCAACCGCTGGATCGAGGGGGAGGACGGATATTGGTACTACAGCCGGATCCTCAGACAGGGGGACCTGACCGACCGGATTTATGTGCTGGACACCAAATTGGTATCCGAGGTGCCGGAGTTTTACCGGGGAAAAACCCTGCGGTATACCATGCAGACGGTCTTAGAAACGGCGCAGCAGGCCCACGAAGCCTATAAGCATATTTTTGATATTGCCGGGCTGCCGGTTGGGGTGGAGCAGGAATTAGTGAATAGTGATTAGTTAATAGTTGACGACTGCAAGCGAAGAGGCATTGTTTTATGAAAAATACGAAATTATTGGTTTTGTTGATTGTATCGGGGGTTATATTCGCCGCGTTGCTGATAGGCGCTTACGCGGTGTTTTTGGTTCCCGGCGGCGAAAAACCGGCGGACAGTGCCGGGCAGGTGCATATCAGGCAGGAGAATCTCGGCATCGAAACGTCTTATAAATCGGATAATTTCGGAGAGAAGGTCGAACAGTGGGATCCGGGCGACGTCAATAAGCTCCGGTGGGAGGTGCGCAATCTGGGCGGCCGGTCCGCCGCCACCCGCAACACCATCCTGCTCTACTGGGATGTCCCGGTCGGTGAGGATATCCGCGAATATGACCATACCGACGCCGACGGCAACCCGAAACCGGGCACGCTATATATCTACCCGACCGTCCATCCCGACGGTGCCCCCTATACGCAGGAGCAGGTGCAGGCGGATATGCTGGCCGGAGCGGCGGATGCCCTCTGCAAGACGGATACCACTCTGATCGACACCTCCGCCGGCGGCCGTTTGGGGTATACATACACCGCGCTGGGCGGCGTACTGGCCGGATTCGATGCGGAAAGCAATACCGGCGAAACCGGTACCGATAAATTGGCATACTGGATCGCCTTCCATCCCCGCGCGCCGGTCACCCTGATGGGCCGGGAATTCATACTGACCGTCATCACCGAAGCCAGACCGTACAGCGGCTCCGGCGACGACGAATGGACGGTGGTATCAAGTGAGACGATAGGGTATTTTAAAGTGATTAGTGATTAGTGGTCAGTGGTCAGTGATGGCTGTAACAAATAGTATCTGAACATATAACGTGAAAAGGCGGGAGATGGTTTCCGTCTTTTATTTTTATTATGTTTTTTGACCTGCTGTCCTCAATTTTTCCTATTCCCTATTCCAATAAAACATGCTATACTGTATACATAAAACAACAAAAGGAGAAATTCCTGTGTTTTGGCATACCGAACATCCGGATGCGGTGTTGGCCGATCTGGGGGCTGACCGGGATAACGGGCTTACTGCCGCCGAAGCGGTCGCCAGATTACAGCGGGCGGACTCCGCCCGGCCGTTGCAGGCGGCGCGGCGCCCGCTTTTGCGGGATTTTACCGGTCAGTTGAAAAAACCGGCGGCGGTGATCCTTTTGGCCGCCGCGGCGGTATCGGCGGCGGTCAATGTATACCGGTTGTTCCAGGGTGAGACGGTCAGCTGGACCGAACCGGGTGTGATGGCGGCGGTACTGCTGCTGAGTGGTCTCAGCGGTCTGTTTTTGGAAAGACGGGCCGCCGCGGCGATAGAAAGGCTGAAAAATATAGTGCCGCTCAACGCCCGGGTGATCCGGGACGGCGGGTTGCGGATGGTTTCGGCGCCGGAATTGGTGCCGGGGGATATTATCGAGATCCAAACCGGCGATGTGGTGCCGGCGGATGCCCGGGTGCTGTCTGTTTCCGGGTTCCGCTGTGACGAATCGGCGCTGACCGGCGAATCCGGACCGGTGGAAAAGTCGCCGGAGGCGGTGCTGGACCGCCTTGTGCAGGTGAAGGACCGGATCAATATGGTCTACGCCGGCTGTCCGGTTATTGCCGGCCATTGCCGCGCGGTGGTGGCCGAAACCGGGATAAATACCGAAACCGGCAAGCTCGCCGGCATGTCGGATGACGCCCGGAGCGGAGAGACGCCGCTCCGGGATCGGGTAAACCGATTGGAAAAACTCCTGCTGCTGCCGGTTACGGCGGTCTGCGCCGTTATCTTTTTGACCGGTTTGATAGTGAAAGCGCCGCCGATAGCGGTGTTCGTGCTGGCCGCCGTGCTGGCGGCGGCGCTGATACCCAAGGGGCTGTCCGGCACCGCCGCCCTCATTCTCGCCGGCGGTGCCGGACGGATGCGGGCAAAAAGAGCGGTGATCAAAAAGCTGCCGGCGGTGGAAGCGCTGGCGTCGACCACCGTGATCTGCACCGGCAAAACCGGGATCCTGACCAACAGCCGGATGGCGCTGGTCCGGGCCTGGCTGCCGGAAATGCCGGAAGCGGCGGTGGATCTGCGGCAGATGGCCGGCAGCCAGCCGCTGACCGGGGAACTGCGGACGCTGATCCAGATCGCCGTCCTGTGTTCCGACGGCGCGGTACAGATGGAGGACGGCCGGGGAGACCCCACCGATGCCGCCATCGCCGCCTATGCCCTGCACAGCGGCATGGAAAAGGAAGAGCTGCAGAACCTGTACCAGCGGTTAGGCGCGATCCCCTTTGATTCCGA
>WRDE01000156.1 GCA_009783605.1 Oscillospiraceae bacterium | reverse complement strand
GAAATAGCTGATGATGAAGTCGTCTAACGACAGGGTGAAGGCCATGATCAGGCCGGTCACCACCCCCGGACGGATCTCCGGGATCACCACCTTGAAGAAAGCCCTGACCGGCGGGCAGCCCAGATCCAGCGCCGCTTCGTACATATGCTTGTTCATCTGCCGCAGTTTGGGCAGTACACTCAGTATGACATAGGGAATATTGAAGGTGATATGCGCCAGCAGCAGCGTGCCAAACCCTAATTTAAGTATCCCGGTCGCGCCGGAGATAAAGATAAACAGCAGCATCAGCGAGATACCGGTCACGATTTCGGGGTTGACCACCGGGATGTTGTTGGCCGTCATAAACACCTTCTGCAGCTTCCGGTTCATCGAATGGATCCCCACCGCCGCCATTGTCCCGATCACCGTCGCCGCAACCGCCGCGATAACCGCCACCTGCAGCGTGGTCATCAACGCTTTTAACAGATCCTCGTTGCCGACTAACTTCTCATACCACCGCAGCGAAAACCCGTCAAACCGGGTGCGGCTCTTGCCCTCGTTGAAGGAATAGAATACCATGATGAAAATCGGCGCGTATAAGAAAGTAAAGATAATGCCGTTATAGATATAGGAGAGTTTTTTCATACCAGCAGCCCCCCCGTATCCTCATCCTTTTCCACCAACCCCATCAGCGCCATACATAGCAGAATCAATATCATCAGCACCAACGACAGCGCCGAACCCACATGTTCGTTGCGGGCGTTGCCGATAAAACGCTGCTCGATCAGGTCGCCGATCAGCATCTTTTTGCCGTTGCCGAGCAGGTTGGAGATCAAAAAGGTGGAGACCGCCGGCACGAACACCATGGTGATACCGGACAGCACGCCCGGCATCGAGAGGGGCAATACGATCCTGCCGAACAGCTGGGCGTTGCCGGCGCCGAGGTCCTGTCCCGCCTCGATGATGCGGTGGTCGATCTTGACCATCACCGAATAGAGCGGCAGCACCATAAACGGCAGGAAATTGTAGACCATACCGAGGACGATGGCGGTGTCGGTACCCATCAGCTCCAATTTCCGGATCCCGAACACACCCAACAATTGGTTCAGCAGGCCGTTGGTCTCGAGGATCGACATCCAGACATAGGTCCGCAGCAGAAAATTCATCCACATCGGCAGCATGACGATCATCACCATCGTCTGCTGGGCGCGCAAAGAGGTGCGCGAGATACTGAAAGCCAGCGGAAAAGCCAGTATCAGGCAGATGACGGTGGATATCAGCCCCAGCCAGACCGAATCCAGAAAGATCGAGATATAGTTCTCCATCGCGGCGATATTGGCCAGGGTGAACCCGCCGGCGTCGTCAGTGAACGCGTACCACACCACCATCCCCAGCGGAATGACGGTGAACAGCAGCACCCAGACCGTAAAAGGAGCGGCAAGTTTCCGGCTTTTCATTCGGCTGCTTCCCCCTCTTCGACCAGATCAATAGTGGGGTCGGCCATATCGTCAAACTCTTCGGAATAGGAGCTGTAATCGCCGAACATGCCGGAATACGCCGACTTGCGCATGATATGGATATCCTCGGGGTTCAGCTTGATGCCGATCACGCTGTCCACCGGATGGTAGTCGGTGGTCTGGATCAGCCACTTGAAGCCCTTGAAGTCGACGATGATCTCAAAATGGACACCTTTGAAGGTGACACCGGTCACGGTGCCGGAGAGATGCCCCTTTTCCGGCGCGACAATATCGATATCCTCCGGCCGGATGACCACATCCACCTGCTCCCCGGGGGCGAATCCGGCGTCGAGGCATTTGAATTTGCGCCCGAAGGTCTCCACCTGGTAATCATGGTGCATGATCCCGTCGAGGATGTTGGATTCGCCGATAAAATCCGCCACAAACGCGTTCCGCGGCTCGTTGTAAATATCCTGCGGGGTCCCGATCTGCTGGATATCGCCGTCGTCCATCACCACCACGGTATCCGACATCGAGAGCGCCTCCTCCTGATCGTGGGTGACATAGATAAAGGTGATACCGAGGGATTTTTGGATGTTTTTCAGCTCCACCTGCATGTCCTTGCGCAGCTTCAGATCCAGCGCGGCCAGCGGCTCGTCCAACAGCAGTACGCCGGGGCTGTTGGCCAGCGCCCGGGCGATGGCCACCCGCTGCTGCTGCCCGCCCGACAGGGTGGCGACCGCGCGTTTTTCAAAGCCGCGCAGGTTGACTAACGCCAGCATCTCCTCCACCCGCTCCCGTATCGCGGCGCCCTTTTTCCGGCGCGCATCCTTCCGCGCGTTTACCCGTATCCCGAAAGCCACGTTTTCAAAGACGTTCAGGTGCGGGAACAGGGCGTACCGCTGGAAGATGGTGTTGACCGGCCGTTTGTGGGGCGGCAGGTCGTTGATCCGGCAGCCGTTAAAAAAAACATCTCCGGAATCCGGTGTGACGAAGCCGCCGATGATTCTCAGCGTGGTTGTTTTCCCGCAGCCGGAGGGGCCCAGCAGCGTCACAAATTCCCCGTCATGGATGCTGAGATTAAAATCCTTCAGCACCTGTTCGCCGTCAAACGAGACCGTGATATTCTTCAATGTGATAATATTCTCTATTTTTTTTTCATCCTTCAATTCGATAGCATCCCCCTTTACTGGTAAAGACGCTATAAGCGACAACTCAATATAACGATTTTTTGTTGAATTGTCAAGATGTTTTATAAAAAATTGAGGGTAATCTAATTTGTCGACTATATTTCACAGATACAAACCGCCCCCAACAGCCGTCAGCCAAAAGAGATTGACCTGCCACCCAACTGCTGTCAGCCAAAAAGATTGGGCGGTGCCCAATCTTTTTGGCTGACAGCAGTTGGGCGATACCAATCTTTTTTTGAGAAATAAATACTTTATGCCCGGATCAGCCAGGACAGCAGTACGCCGGCCAGCGCGCCGCCGGTCAGTAAAAAACATCCCTGTATCATCCGGCGGATACGGTTTTTCTTTTTTATCATCCGCATTCCCGTATAGCTGCCGGCCGCCTGTATAAACCGTCTGCCCTCCTCCTGCAGCCGTGTTCCCGGCGGATCGGCACAGTCGGCCCGCAGGATCAGAATCGCCCGCTCGAAAAACGGATGGCCGGTTTCGCTCACCTCGATTACCTGTCGGTTCACACCTTTTATCATCACTATCACCTTCCGTTTTAACACTTTTGTCTGCTATATCATTAAAAATTACTTGCTGTAAATTGAAAAAAATCCTTTTCCTGTTGAAAACTCTGTTGAAAATGTTGATAAATCCGGCTATATCAAGGGGTCAACCTATGTTAATATCTGTTTTCCGGCGCTTATCTTTGAATTTTCTGATACTCTCCGTATTATTACCGGAATTGGAAATCCTAAATCACCCGCGCTTCCGCATCCGCACAAATATCTTCCAACAAATTTTATTTTAACGGTTGCAAAACCTCGATTTTTAGGGTATTATAAGAGCAGCGCTTTTTTACGCCCGGATATATTACTTAGAAGAGGTATCAATATGCAGCAGCTGAAAGACCGGATCCTGAAAGAAGCGGCGGTCGCTTCCGGCCATGTGCTGAAGGTGGACAGCTTTTTGAACCACCAGATGGACGTCGCGCTTTTTTATGAAATCGGAAAGGAATTCCACCGGCTTTTCAAGCAGGACGGGATTACCAAGATCGTCACCGTCGAGGCCTCCGGCATCGGCATCGCCTGTCTTGCCGCGCTCTTTTTCAAGGTGCCGGTGGTTTTCGCCAAAAAGCAGAAAACCGCCAATTTGGTGGAGGACGTCTATACCACTTCTGTCTCCTCCTTCACCCACGGCAAGCTGTATGATATTGTCATCTCGAAGGAATTTTTGAATCCGGAGGACCGGATACTGCTGATCGACGATTTTTTGGCCAACGGCTGCGCGCTGAACGGGCTGAGGGATCTGGTCGAGCAGGCCGAAGCCACATTGGTCGGCGCCGGCATCGTCATCGAAAAAGGCTTCCAGGGCGGCGGCGACCAGCTGCGCGCCGAAGGCATGCGGATCGAATCGCTGGCGGTTATCGAAAAAATGGATAAAGACGGGATAGTGATTAGTGGCGAGTGATGAGCAGTGATTTAGAAAATTTATTTTCTAATCACTATCCACTAATCACTCTAAAAAAGGCGATCTGGCGGCAGCGCTGCCGTCTGAAGCAATAGATCAAATTTTAATTTGGGAGGAAGTATCATGAGAAAGATTCTCACCGCGTTTACCCTTATCCTGTGTCTGGCGATGCTGTTCGGGCTGGCCGGCTGCGACAACGGCGCCAGCTCCGAAGCGAAATCCAGCTCGGAAGAGCCGTCAGAACCTGAAGGTCCCGTGAGCATCGCCAAAGAAGACATCAAGGTCGGTGTCCTGCACATCACCGATCCTGACGAAGGCGCCGGCTACACCTTCGCCCACGACCAGGGCATCGTCGCCATGCAGTCGGCTCTCGGTCTGGCCGATAACCAGATTGTGCGCCAGAACAATGTGGACGACAAAGACAAATCGGCCATCAAAACCGCCACCGAAGCCCTGCTGGCCAGCGGTTGCAACGTCATCTTCGCCACCAGCTGGGGATTCATGGACACCATTGAGGAAATGGCCAACGAATATCCCGAAGTCTATTTTTCCCACGGCACCGGATACAAGTACAACGAGACAAACTTCAACAACTATTTCGGCCGTATTTATCAGGCCCGCTATCTCACCGGTATCGCGGCCGGTCTGAAGACCGAGAGCAACAAGCTCGGTTATGTCGCCGCTTACGGCACCGATCTGGCTGAAACCTGCTCCGGCATCAACGCCTTTGCTCTCGGCGCCCAGGCGGTCAACCCCGATGTTGAGGTGTTTGTGAAAGTTGTAGGCAAATGGTTCGACCCTGTTAAAGAGACTTCCTTTGCCGAAGCGCTGCTGGAGATGGACTGCGACGTCATTGCCCAGCACTGCGATACCGCCAACCCGCAGACCGCCGCGGAAAAAGCCGGTAAATTCGGCTGCGGCTACAATTCGGATATGACCGTCCAGGCTCCGGCGGCCCACCTGACCGCTCCGATCTGGAACTGGGGCGTCTATTACACCAAAGCTGTCCAGGCGGTTATCGACGGCAAATGGGCTGAGCTGGGCAACTACTACGGCGATATCAACGACGGGCTGATCGACATATCTCCCCTCTCGGACAACTGCGCCCCCAACACCGCGGAATATATCCAGCAGGTCAAGGATCTGTTCAAAGAAGGCACCTGGGATGTTTTCAGCGGCGTCGCGCTCTCCTTTGGCGACGACGGCAAGCTGATCAAAACCGATAAAGTGCTGTTGGATGCTTCTGGAATGGAGATCGCCTCCGAAGGCGGACCCTCGGTTTCCGACGGCGTCATCACCGGCGAGATGGATTATTATGTCCTCGGCGTTTACGAAGATTAACCGTATCTGAATAAGGCGAAAAGGAGTGCCGTACATCAAGATGAACGGCACTCCTTGTTTAGGACGCAGAACTCCGTAAGGCAGGGGCTTGCTCTGTTGCCGCGCCGGCAACGGTGCAAGAGTCCCTGCCCTACGGATGTCAACCATTAGTTTTTTTAGATATCCGAACCCAATTATTGAGCGAGGTATTTTATGG
>WRDE01000155.1 GCA_009783605.1 Oscillospiraceae bacterium | reverse complement strand
CGGTAAAAAAACGCGGCGACGACATCACCTTCCTGCGCCGCATCGTCCGCGGCCCGGCCGACGACAGCTACGGGATAGAGGTGGCCAAGCTGGCGGGGATTCCGGACAGTGTGGTGGCGAGAGCCAAAGCGGTGTTGAAGCAGTTGGAGGATAGCAGTGGTCAGCGGTCAGTGGTCAGTGGTCAGAAGTCGGGGCAATCAGATTCCGGACAATTATCATTTGAAAGCGCCACCGAATCCCGGATCGTGGAGCGGCTGCGGACGCTGGATGTGAATACGCTGACGCCGTTGGAGGCGCTGCAGTTGTTGTATGAGCTGCGGAAGGAAGCGGGGGAGTAGGAATAAAATTTTCATTGAATGAGGTATAAGATATGGTTCAAAAAGGATTAGCATTGCGGTTCAAAGAAAAATATACGGCTGAGATTGATTTTGCTCGCTCTCTTGGTTTTGATTTTTTTCAAATATGGTTTTATAATGGGTTGTTAAGTGCGAATACTGCAGATGAGCCCAAAGAGCGAAATATAAAAAACGCAGGTTTTCCAATAATATTACATGTTGTATTTGATATGCCTGATTATGAAAAATATGGGGCTGAACTTTTTAGACTATTAGAATACTTTGATCACAAGGAGGTTATCATTCATCCCATATGTAAATCAGAACCGATTACAGATGAAACGATATTTACTCTGGAGTCGAAGATACGAAATCTGCATAGGAAATTAAAGAAAAATGGAATTAAGCTATATGTTGAGAACAATAGTATCATAGATGGGTTCTTTAATACGGTTACGGACATGAAGGTTGTATTTGATGCAAATCCGGATATCGGACTTCTTTTAGACCTCGCTCACATTAATAATGTTGAACATTTAAAAGAGATTGTAAAAATGCGTTTTCCGGAGTGCATGCATATAGCCGACAAGCGGTTTGGTGTTCCGCATGAACATCTTGCGTTAGGGGACGGAGATATGGATTTTGATATAATTTTTAAGGAACTACTGGTCGGATATAATGGGAAGATAATTTTAGAGGCGGTTGAATCCAATGAAGATATTAATCAATCAAAACAGATAATTGACAAACTTTTTCCGAATAATAAATGCGTTTAACACCCGTTACATAAGGAGCCACCCCATGCCAACCATCACCCTACTCGACAAACACATAGCCGAGCTGATCGCTGCCGGAGAGGTGGTGGAGCGGCTGTATGAACTGAAGCGGGAGGCGGGGTCGTAGATGATAGGTTTTATACTCTTTTCTTTATTTGGGGCAGGAATTATCATTTACGGCTTCCGCAGCCTTGCGGAAATTTATTCATTAAAGAAAAACGGCACAGCAATAGACGCGACGGTGCTCAAGACGGAAATCCGCGATACCCGGATAAAAGGTTTTATATTTGGTGAAACTCATAACGGAAACATATACCATTACGTTGCTTTTTCATATACGCTGGATGATACCGAATATATAACCAGACATGAAACAAACGATGTGAGCGAAGAACCGTGTTATACAACGGGCGAAACCGTCCGAATATACTGTGATAAGAATAATCCCCATAAAATTATCATATCCAAAGAGAAAGGCCGAACGCCGGCTATCGTGTTTGGTATGATTTTCGGTGTTTTAATCGTACTGTTTGGCATAGCTGGAATCGTTAAAAATAATATTAATTAATGGGTATTATATAAACGTATAGAAATACCGTATAGCCCACAAATAATAAATTATTCTACCATATTTAACATAACCCCAAAGGAGCCACCCCATGCCAACCATCACCCTACTCGACAAACACATAGCCGAACTCATCGCCGCCGGAGAGGTGGTCGAGCGGCCGGCTTCGGCTGTCAAGGAACTGATGGAGAACGCCATCGACGCCGGCGCTACCACCGTCACGGTCGAGATAACCGCCGGCGGGACCGGGATGATCCGGGTGGCCGACAACGGCGCGGGCATCCCGCGGGCCGACGTGCCGACCGCGTTTTTGCGGCACGCCACCAGCAAGGTGCGGACCGCGGAGGACCTGGAGCGGATCGGGACACTGGGCTTCCGCGGCGAGGCGCTGGCATCCATAGCGGCGGTGTCAAAGGTGGAACTGCTGACCCGCACCGCCGGTGAGGACGCCGGCACCCGCTATTTGATCGAGGGCGGCGAGCAGATGTCGCTGGAGGACGCCGGCTGCCCGGTGGGAACTTCTATCACGGTGCGGGAGCTGTTCTATAATGTGCCGGCGCGGATGAAATTTCTGAAAACCGACGCCGGCGAGGGCAGCGCGGCGGCGGGTGTGGCCGACCGGATCGCGCTGTCCCATCCCGAGGTATCGGTGCGGTTTATCCGGGACGGTAAAGAAGAGCTGCTGACCCCCGGCGACGGCGATATCCGCGCCTGCGTCTACGCGGTGCTGGGGCGGGAATTCGCCGGCGGGCTGCTGCCGGCCGACTATGCGCTGGGCGGCGTAACGGTGTCCGGCTTCATCACCCGGCCGGAGGCCGCCCGGGCCAACCGGACGATGCAGCATTTTTTCATCAACGGGCGGTATGTCAAGACCCGCACCGGCATGGCGGCGCTGGAGCAGGCCTGTAAAAACAGCGTGATGGCCGGCAAATTCCCCGGCTGTGTGCTGTATCTGACCATGCCGTTCGAGACGGTGGACGCCAACGTCCATCCCGCCAAGATCGAGGTGCGGTTTGTCAACGAAAAACCGGTGTTCGACGCGGTATACCACGGGGTACGCACCGCGCTGGAACGGGACGGGGCGGCGCAGACCGAAAGGATCGCCGCGGCGAAAGTCACGGTACGGGATCCCGCCGTATTTGCGCCGGTGATCCCGCCGCTGCCGGTACCGCCGCCGGCGATCCCGCCTGCGTATCGACCGTCGATTGATATAAAAGTGGATGTAAAAAGTGCCGGCGCACCGCCGGAACAGATAAAATTACCGGAACCGTCTGCCGTCGCACCGCCGAAAAAAGAGCCGCCGCGGGCAGTGCCGGAGCCGGCCGATATGCCGGTCGGGTCGGTCAAGTACATCGGCGAGGTGCTGCACACCTATCTGCTGGCCGAGGCGGTTGGGTCGCTCTGGCTGATCGACAAGCACGCCGCCCATGAGCGGATCCTGTATAACCAGCTGAAAAACAACCCCGAAACCGCGTCCCAGCAGCTGTTAGAGCCGGCGGCGGCGTCGCTGAGCCGGGAGGAATACGCCGCGCTGGCGGAGGAATTGGAGCTGTTGGCGCGGGCCGGGTTTGAAGCGGAGGATTTCGGCGGTACGCTGTTGGTGCGGGCGGTGCCGATGTTGCTGCCGGCGGCCTGTGTAGATGACGCGCTGCGGGAGATCGCCGGCAGGCTGATTGCCGGGCGGCGGGAAGCGGTGACCGGCAAAATGGACTGGATATACCATTCGGTGGCCTGCCGCGCGGCGGTCAAAGCCGGCGGCCGGCAGCAGCCGGAGGAGCTGGCGGCGCTGGCCGGACAGGCGCTGACCGATCCGGCGGTGCGATACTGCCCCCACGGGCGGCCGGTCTGTGTGGAGATAACCGAAAGGCAGTTGGAAAAACTGTTTGGGCGGATCGGGGCTCGTGCGGCTGAAGCCGCGACTTCGCCTGTTCGCTATCCGTAATAGGGTAGGGGTTAATATGAAAAAAAATCTATTACCGGTGATCTGCGGGCCTACTGCTTCCGGCAAGAGTGCGCTGGCGGTGGAATTGGCGCGGCGGATGGGCGGTGAGGTGGTCAGCGCCGATTCGATGCAGGTGTATGCCGGGCTGCCTATCGGCACCGCGGTTCCGGGCGAGCAGGAGCGGCGGGGGATACCGCACCATCTGATGGGGTTTCTGCCGCTGGCCGAGAGCTTTTCGGTGGCGCAATATGCCGCGCTGGCCCATCAGACTATCGCGGAGATCGCGGCGCGGGGACATCAGCCGATCCTGTGCGGCGGTACGGGACTCTATATCCGCGCGGTGTGCGAAAACCTCCAGTTTACCGAACAGCAAACCGATACCGCGTTCCGGGAGGCGATGCAGCGCCGGGCGGAGACACAGGGCGGCGAAATCCTGCTGGCTGAGTTGGCTGAAATTGACCCCGAAACGGCGGCGCGGCTGCATCCGCGGGACCACAAACGGATCATCCGGGCGCTGGAAATCTGCCGGCTGACCGGCGGGACCGCCGCCGAACAGTTAGTATACAGCCGGTCGCGCCCGTCCCCCTATGACGCCCGGCTGATCATGCTGGATTGCCGTGACCGCGGCTTGCTGTACCGCCGGATCGGCGAGCGGGCCGATAACATGATAGCCGGCGGACTGGCCGGCGAGGCGCGGATGGTGATCGAAACCGAAACGGCGCCCACCGCCAAACAGGCGATCGGCTATAAGGAGCTGGCGCCGTGGATAGCGGGAGAGATATCGCGGGAGCAGGCGGCGGAACGGCTGAAACAGGAGACCCGCCGGTATGCCAAGCGGCAGTTGACCTGGTTCCGGCATATGGCGGGGGTGCGGACGCTGTGGGTTGAGGACTATGACGGGATGGAAGAGCTGGCCGGCGCGGCGATGACTATAATTCGGGAGGTACGGGAATGAATAAGATACTCAAACGGCTGCTGGGCTTTTTCGGCGGGCTGCTGCTGCTCTGGTATGTCGGGTACCAGGTGATCAGCATGACGGTCGCGCAGATCACGGTCGAAATGGCGGTGACCGAGAGCCTTTTTGACATGATCGAGACCGAAGCGGTGGTGATCCGCGGCGAGGTGCCGGTCCCGGGCCAAAGCGGCGGCGGATTTTTCTATTACACCCTCGATAACGGCGGCAGGGTGGCGAAAAACGGCCAGATCGCCCGGATATATGACAACGAAAACGCGGCGTCGATCCGGACCCGGCTGAACCGGGTGGAGGAGGAGATCGCCGCGCTGAAAGCGATAGAGCTGCATGGGAGCGCCAGCCTCAGCAGTATGGAGGTTACCCGGCGGCAGACGGCGGACAAGCTGGCCGAGATCGGCGCCGCCGCGAATGCCGGGACCTTCGGGGATATGCGGGATCTGAGCAGCCAGCTGCTGCTGCTGTTCAACCGTCAGCAGATGACGGTGGGCAAGGTCAGCGGTTTCGGCGAACGGCTGGCCGATCTGGAGGCCCAGCGGGACCAGCTGGCCGATATCGTCAGCACGGCCGGCAGCCCGGTCCTCTCGCCCGAAGCCGGGTATTTTGTGAGCCGGGTGGACGGGTTTGAGGACCGGCTCAAGCCGGAGGATGCGCTCAAGCTGAAGGTGTCGGAGATCAACGGGTTCACCGCCGAACCGGCGCCGGCCCTCCCTGCCGGTTATGTGGGCAAGATCACCTTGGAATACAACTGGTATATCGCCTGCGTGGCGCCGACCGCCCGGGTGGAGGGCCTGTATGCCGGCAAAAAGATGCGGATCCGGCTGCCTTTTGTCACCAGCGAGCCGGTGGAGGTGACGGTGGCGGCGCTCAACGCCGAAAAGGACGACACCGCGGTGATCTTCAGCTGCGGCCGGATGTCCGAAGCGCTGTCGGATATCCGGCGGGAGAGTATGCAGATATTACTGAACGAATACAAAGGACTGCGGGTGCCGGATGCCGCCGTCCGCTTCCGCGACGACGGGTGCCGCGGCGT
>WRDE01000154.1 GCA_009783605.1 Oscillospiraceae bacterium | reverse complement strand
CGCCGCTGGATCGACTTCATCGACTGGTACCGCCAGGCCATGACCGGCTACGCCGCCTTCTGGATGCAGACCGCCCGGAAATATTTCCCGGATACCGCAATCTACCTCTGCACCGGCGGCGACGCGGTGCCGTGGCACGCGTCGGAATTCGCCCGGCAGTGCAAGGTCTGCGCCGAGGCCGGCGGCGGCGTCCGGATCACCAACGAGGCGTCGGGCTACGCCTTCAACTTCGCCATCACCAACTGGGTGGCTTCCGCCGGCAGCCACTACGGCGCCTATTACAGCTTTGAGCCGGCCGGCCAGGTGACCGAACGCGGCGTGGTCTGCCGGGTCTACAACGCCGCCGCCACCGGCGCAAAGTCGCTCCACTATTATGGCGGCCAGGTCAACGGCAGCGACGAGCGGGTCGCCAACTTTGCCGCCTGCATTGAGCATTTCAAACCCGGCACAGTCGACCGCCCCATCGCCCTGCTCTACCCCGACACCCCGATGATGTTGGACACCGCCCGCCAGCCCGAGATGTACGCCGCCTTCACGGTCATGCGGGACTACGCCGACTACCGCTACGCCTGCGACGCCACGATAACCGACGGGATGCTGGATGACGTGAAGGCGTTAGTCATCACGATGGACGGGTATTACAAAACCGCCACATTAGAAAAAATCCGCCAATTTGTTGAAAACGGCGGACTGCTGATCGGCACAAAATTGCGGCAGCTGCGGGATCTCGACAACGACGCCGACTATCTGCCGCTGCTGTTCGCCGACCCGGAGCGGACACTGTTGTTAGACGCCGCGCTCACCGGCCAGATAGTCCCCACCTCCACCTCCTCGGTCTTCCGGGTACTCCCGCCAACCGAAACCGAGCGCGCCGCCATGCAACGGGATGTCTGCGACCCGATGACGGCGTTTCTGACCGCCCGCGGCGTCCCGGTGCCGGACGGCGTGCTGGACGAGATATTCACCGCGGTCAGGGACGGAAAACTGTTGGTGATGAATTATTCCGGCGGGGATCAAAAACGGGTGTTCCGGCTGCCCGACAGAAGCGAACGGGAGGCTGTGCTGAAGGATTTGGAGATTGCGGAGATATGATATGCACAACACAGGAAGCGGAGGACTCAATCATCCTCCGCTTCCTGTGATTTATCCATCTTCTTTTGTTTCCTATGCTCCATAATTCCTGAAATCACCAGCGTTATAAATAAAAACGGACCGACATAATAAACACTTATCAGAATCACTAACAAGAACAGCCACCAGTCTCTCCACCCTCCGCTTATTATCAAATACAGAAACGGAAGCAGCGAAAAACTGACCGGAATCGCGAACAGATTGTGGTTTTTCCCAAATACATAGGCATTGAAAAGTAAAACCGCCGTCACCAAATATCCGAACACTAACAATTCCATTTGGAATTCGCGTAAGGAATATAATGAACTGAGATAAACCCACCCCACAAAAAGCGCCGCCAGCACCACTTCGCATACCAGCACATCCCGCAAAAACTTCCATAACGCTTTCATACTGAATCCACTCCCGCTATACACGATTACGGTTCTATTATGTTCTATTATTTGACGCCGGTCAAGTTACAAGATTGCAATCTTTTCTCAAACAATAAGAGCCGCCTATAAATAGTTTTCATATCTATAGATAATATAAAACAATTGAGAAACTATTGTATGCGGGAACTTTATTTTCAAGATTTTATTGTATTTAACGCATATAAATGATTATTCTAATGATCTGAAACAATGACTGTTTCAGCAATACATAGTGTTATTAGGCTATAATTTAATATTTATTCTTATATAAGAATAAATATTAATAATATTGTTCTACCGGCTTTTCTTCTTAATGTGTATGCGATGCCAAGTATTTGTGTCATCATTGTATATGAATTTCAATCTTATTCTCCCACTCCTTATAACCGTCATATCTGATCGGTAATGTTTATTTTTTCTAAATATAACATTCTCAACAAATTATAATCCAGCGCACATCAATCGTCACTAATCACTATCCACTAATCACTAATCACTACCAACCCCGCCTCCCACGCCAGCACCGCCGCCTCAGCCAGCCCCAGGCCAACATCTCCGGCGCAGTGAGCGTCCGACCCCAGCGTCACCCGGCGTCCGCCCAACTCCCGGAATCGCTTGATGATCGGAAAATCCGGGCTGGTCAGCTTTCGCGGATCGTTCGATCCGCACGGGCCGCGCAACCCGGCAGTGTTGATCTCCAGTGCCAGCCCCCGCCCGGCCAGCGCCAGCAGTACCGCGTCGATCTGGGATTGCCACGGGTCATAATTCGCCGGATATTTATCCGCCGGGAGATACCGGAACGGATAAGTCAGGTGGGCCAGCGCATGAAACCGGCCCCATTCCGCCGTCCGCAGTACCGTATCGAAATACCGGGAGATTTCGGCGCCGATATCGGCATTTGAAAAATCAAAATAATAGTAATCCAGCCCCTCCGGCGTACTGTGCACCGACGCCAGCACCATATCGTATGGCCGGGCGGCCAACACCCTTTCAGCCCGCGGCAAATCACTCAGCGGATCCCCCAGCTCGATCCCGCACAGCACGGTCAGCCGCCCGGCATAGGCCGCCCGCAGCTTCTTCGCCGCCGCAAAGGAGTCTGCCGCGGACTGTTCCATCCCCGGCGCCGAGATCCCCTGGGTTTCCACATGGTCGGTCACCGCAATCCCCGCCAGCCCTGCCGCCAGCGCCGCTTCGCAGAGCGCCTCCGGCGGCGTTTCGCAGTCATAGGAATGGCAGGTATGGACATGGCAGTCGAAAAATCCGTTCATGAAATCTCCTTTAACAGCGCCTGATACCCATCCTCATCCAGCGTCAGCTCCAGCACCTCAACCAACCGGTTGACCGACAGATACCGCGGCAGCCCCAATTTCTGCAATATCCGCTGCCGCCGCCCGGCGCTGTCGGGGCCGCCGGACAGCCCGTCCTCATACAGCCGGGTCCGGGTCAGCCTGAATCCGCCCGGTTCCGGCGCGTCCTCATCCAAAAAGGTCGCGCCGGCCCGCCGCAGCGCCGCAACCAACTCCGGGGCCGGGATTCCCTCCACCCCCAGCAGCCCCTCTTTGGAAGGCTGATCCTTCCGCCGTTCCTTGCCGGCGATCAGCGGGCAATAGGCGTGTTTGAGCTGCTCCGGCGGGACCGCCGACTGTAGATGGTTGCGGATCACCGCTCCCGCCCCGTCGCTGTCGGTCAGCACAATCAATCCCCGTTTTTGCGCCAGCAGCCGCAGTAACGCCAACTGCTCGCGGTCTTTGAAGATCCCGAACCCGGCGACATCTACAATAATGGTATCCACTATACTGTCTAATTTTATTTTATCATATTTGCCCTCTACGACGATGGCTTCCTTAATTTTAATCATAATTTACCTCAAAACGCGCCCCGGATCAGCAATATCAGCCGCGACGCTGTCTGTTCCAGCACCACCCGGTTATCGCTGCGGCTGGATTTCATCTGGCGGTCGGCCCGGGCCAGTACCTCGAGGCTCTCCCGCAGTACCTCCGCCGGCAGCCTTGCCGCGTCCCGGGCGGCGTTTTTCAACGCGAATTCCCGCCCGCGATAGGGGAACACGCCGCCCACCGCTTCCGGCCGCTGACCGGCCGCCACCGCCGTTTTCACCCGATAGAGATCGGCGTACGCGTTGACCAATACCCCGAGGATCATCACCGGTTCCTCCCGCGCCGCCGCCAGCCGGTGCAGAATCTCATAGGCCCGGGTATACTGCCGGGCGAGGATCGCTTTGGACAGATCGAACACCTTCGCCTCCAGATTGCGCACCCCCACCGCCTCAAAATGGGCGGCGGTGATCTCCCCCGCTCCGGCCAGCGCCGTCAACTTCACCAATTCGCCGTTCAGCAGATTCAAATCGTCGCCGCATTCCTCCACCATCCGTCTGGCCAGCCCGGACGGCAGCATACAGCCCCGCTTCGCGGCGCCGCTCACCAAGATTTTCACGATTTCAGCGGGGGTTTTCCGGGAAAATTCCACCGCCGCACCCCCGCTCTCCGCCGCCGTCAGCAGCGCCTTCCAGCCGGCGGTTTTCCTCATCTCCGCCGCCGTCAGACTGGCCCGGAAAACCATCACCCCGCTCTCCGGCGGGGTGGCGAAAAGCGCCGCCATCCGTTTCGGATCGGCCGATCTGGCCGCCGGATCATAATCCTTCACCACCACGCAGCAGCGGTCAGCCATCAGCGGCAGCGTCTCGGCCGCCGCCTCAATGGTATCCTGCGATACCGCCGAGCCGTCAAACCGGTGCAGGTTAAACTGCTCCATCTCATCCCCGCCCACCGCCATCCGGACGATCTGTCCGGCGTAATGGGCCGACAGGTAGCTCTCCGCGCCATATAGCAGGTACAGCGGCAGTAACGCGCCCTCTTTCAGGTGTCTTTTCAATTGTTCCTCGGTCCAAGACATACAAAATTGCCCCTCGTCCGTTTGTGATACGATAATTTTACCATATCCGCGGAGAAGGGGCAAGTACAACCAACCCATGCACAAAAATAAATTCCGCGTACCATCGCGGAATTTATTTTTGTCTGCGCTATAACACATTTCCACAAACCAATCAGACTTTTACTGTCAATTCAAGCAAGCAAATTTACGGCCAATCTTCTATTTTGCCGACCAATTTTTGCAAGATCATCCGCGCGTCTCCGATCCCGACCGTTTCACCTGCCCCGTCCACCTTTGCCGCCGACAGCGACAGCGGATCGGTGATCTCGGCTTTGCCGACGACATGCTGGAGCACCGCCCGGACGTCGCTGACGGTAATCTCGCCGTCGCCGTCGATATCGCCTTTGAGACGCATGGCGGTGTTGGAGGCAAGGGCGGCGGTGATCGCATCTGCGGCGGCGTCGATTTCCTCCTGATCGCTGTCCCAATACAGATTTTCACCTGCGGCAAGCGCGGCGGCCAAATTGAATTTGGACAAATTACAATACTCCTCAAAATCGGCTTCATCCTGTTTCTTTTTGGCGGCGCTGACGGCCGCATCCAAAAACGTCCGGTCGGTACCGGGATTTTTAATAGGAGTCAACGCCTTATAAGCGCTTATCAATCTGTTTAACGCAACCATCAATTCGTACTCGGTCGGCGGCGGCGGATTCGGCGGCCAAATCGTAATCCTGGGTATGCTCCAATAATCGTACAGCGCTATCGCTTCGGACAAACGGATCTGCATTGTCATCCATTTGTCATCCTGTACAAAATCGTTCGGATCCAATGCGCTGCATCTATCAATCCAAACCTTTAACTCATCCCTTATCGAATATGGAGGTATAACCCCCGTTTTGCCAAAAACCACCGACACCTCCCGCTCCGGCTGGTCGGTCGCCCATACCCGCAGGCTCCGGATATACACATTTTCCCCCTCCGGGCCCCGGTTGAGGATGGATACCAGCGCGCCGGCAATGGGGCCATCCTGCGGGCCATTCTGATTGTCAAAGATATTGTCCTCTCCGTCGAATTCGAGGGTGACGGTACACCATTCGTCAAACACCACCTCAAAACCCGGCTGGCCGGGCAAGCCGTCGCGTTTGACCCGGGTGCAGAGCGGCAGATAATCCTGGTCATAGCCATAGATGATCTGGTTCCAGTCGTCATGCGG
>WRDE01000153.1 GCA_009783605.1 Oscillospiraceae bacterium | reverse complement strand
TAGATCAGGTTGGGGTCCTTGATCAGGCCGGCATTGGCCGCCTGCAGCGCCCCGACAGTGGTGCCGAATGCTTTCGCAATAGCGCCCAGCGTATCCCCGGCAACCACGGTATAGATCGGGGCTCGTGCGCCTGCGGGCGCGACTTCGCCTGTTCGCTGATCCTGATCGGCTGCGGATTTCGCCGCATTTGCCTGCTGTTTGGCGGCGGCCGCAGCGGCGGCGGCGGCCTGTGCTTTATCGAATTTATCGGCCTCCCGCTGGAGATAGCTGAGATAGCTTTCGTAGCTGCCGTTTTTCGCCCGGTGCTCATCGATCGTAATCAGCCCGGGGACGCCATACGCCGCCAGCGCGTTATATACCTCTTTCGCGTGGGTGTCCTCATTATGCCGCTGCGCCGCCTTTTCCAAATAGGTGAAATAGCTGTTGTAATCGCCGCCGGCCGCCCGGTGCTCATCGATGTCGATCAGCCCGGCCACCCCGTCCGCCGCCAGCTCGCCCGCCGCCCGCCGCGCGTCCTTGTCCTCCTCATAAAGCCGGGACGTCTCGTTCAGATATTTGTAGTAGCCGCTGTGGTTTTCGTCGTCGGTATGGTCCCGGCTCCACTCCTCCAGCGAGACCACCGGCGCCCCGGTCGCAAGCATCTCCAGATAATGCCCCTGCGCCTCCATCCGCCCCAGATACGCAAAATATCCCTCAAACGTCCCGCCCTCGGCCTTGTACTGCGCATAGGTGACAACATCGCTCTCGCTGAGCGTGCCGATCTCCAATATCTGCGCCCGGGCATGGTCGGCCTGCGCCGCGTTCAGGTAGTCGTAGTAGCCCCGGAACCCGCCGTTCCCCGGCGTGCCGCGATACGCGTCCGCGTCCATGAGATTTTCGACCCCGGTCTCGGCGATTTTGGCCATCGCCTCGTTGGCCTCCCGGGTCAACCGGCGCTTGTCCGCCTCCGAAACCGCCTCCTTCATCGTGTGGGACAGGTCGAACTGCTGCATATTGTCCGCCAGCCGGCGGCTCTGCAGCGCAAACCCGGCGTCGGCGCTCTCGCGGTTCCGGTCCATCCGGGTGTCGAACTGCCGGATCCTCTCGGCCAGCTGGCGGTTTTGGAACGCCCAACCGCGGTCGGCCTGATCCGCCGCAAAAGCAAAATCCCGGTCACTGACCTGCACCGCCCGGGCGAAATCCCGGTCATACCGCGCGTCGGCCGCCGTATCCCGGGCGCGGCCATAGCCGGCGTCGTCCAGCGCCGCCAGCAGCCCGGCCTGATTGCGCAGGCTGGATTCATCCTCCCGGAACCGCCGGTAAGCCGCCTGTTCAAGCGCCGGCAGCACCCGGTCCAGCTCCTTCATATAGCTATTGTAAGCCGCCCCGGCGGCGGGCGCGGCATACGTGTTTCCAAACCCGCCGGACAGCGTGTCGGCCAGCCCGGCGGTATCGGCCATCGCCGCCGACCCGGCGGCAGCATACAGCCGGCTGTACCGCTGATAGGCCGGGTCGGCGGCCGGGTCATAGCTAAAAGCCCCGCGGCCGGACAGCGCCGCCAGCAGCGCCGCCATCTGTTCGCTGTTCGTGGTTGTCATATATCCTCCTCTTTTCTGTCAGCTACAGTTTTATCTTTCCTTCGAGGGCCTGCATAAGCAGCCGGGCGTCGTTGATATTGACCCCCTTTTTCTTTTTCCCGCTGAAGCTGTAACGGTCCAGCTCCTCATCCGACAAGGTGACTTTCCCCACGATCGCCTGCATAATCCGGTCGACATCGGCCTGGCTGTATCGGTAGCCGTTCCGCATCACCGGCGGCTTATACAGCTTGTCTATCTCCGGCATCACCGCCTTGATGACCGCCGGCAGCTTCTCCGGGGTGAATTTGAAGTCTTCGCCGTGCATGGCCTGCTGCTCATAGTAATTAAACATATACCCCATCGCGAACTTATACATCTCGGTATCTAACTTATAGATCTCCAGCGCGTTGGCGATATCCTGGGCGGCCCGGTCAAAGCCCATCTTATCATCGAACTGCCGCGCGTTTTCCGCCAGCTCCCTGTCCTTATAGATCCAACCCTTTTCCGCCTGGTCAAGATTGAATTCGTAGGCGCGGTCGCTCTCATACACGCTGCGGTCAAAATTGCGGTCGTCCTTCCAGTCGCCCAGCGCATCCCGGGACCTGCCGTAGTCCCGGTCATCCAACCCGGTCAGCAGCCCCATCTGGTTATACAGGCTGGCCTCGTCGTCCCGCCAGCGGGAATAGGCCGCCTGCTCCAACTGCGGCATCACCTCGTTCATCCGCGCCAGCGACTGGTTATACGCCGCCGCGCCGGCGGTCGCGCCATAGGAGTTGCCGAACCCCCCGGTCAGCCCGGCGGCCGCCCCCATGGTATTCTGCATCGCCTGCTGCCCGTCCCGCCTGAACTGGTCGGCATACAGCTGATACAGCCTGTCCCCAGCCGGGTCATAGCTGAAATCCCCCCGGTTCATAATCCTGTCCAGCGTGTCATCAATATACCCCTGGGTCTGTGCGCTGGTCTGGTAGGCGGCCGGCTTAAGGCCGGGATCGGCGGCCGGCGCCGGACTCTCGGCGGCCGGCTGGATCGGCCTGGGCGGTGACGATGGATACTCTCTCGGCCAGGTTGTCGCCGTAATGCCGGATATTATTGTTTTATTGCCGTTTTCATCGATTCTTTCATCAAGAATCGGTAATACTCCCGCCATGTTATTCTGCTCCTTCCTCTATTTTCTTCTCTATCTTCTCCAAGCGTTTGCGGAGCTGCTGGGTAAGGTTCTCCTCCTCGATGTTGGTGAACGCCCAGGCCAGCTGCAGGCTCATCCGCTGCAGATACTCACAGATCTGCCGGAGCTGCGTGGCCGTGTCCAACCGTTCATCCATTATCGGCATGTCTAAATAAGGAATTGCCATGCGGTATCCTCTCCCCTCTTGCTTACTCGTCGCTCCCCTTTTGGTAGGTCTTGGTGATGCTGTACAGCTTAAAATCGCCCTTCCCGGACAGCTTCAGCCGCAGCCGGTCACACCGGCGCGGGACTAACGGGATAGTGAGAAGCTCTCGGTTCATACTCCCCCACAGGCATCCCGGCTCAGCTTCCCCGCCGCCGATCGTCCGCAGCGTATGCCATCCCCCGCCGCCGTCATATTGGACCTCCACCTTAATGGAAGCCGTCTTGGCAAGCGACAGCCTGATCTGCAGCTTGCTCAGCCGCGCCTTATCCGGCGTTTCTCCCCAGATATCCCAGGTCTCGGCCATCCAATTCACGCCGCCCTCCGGCTCCGCGCCTCCGAAGGAGGCGCTATGCTCCTGTATGCAGTACAGCCCGCCGTCAGCCCCGTCCAAGTAGTACAGCGTGTTGTTATGGGCGGCGGTAAACCGCATCTGAATGGGATCCTCCCGGTGCCAGACCCGGTGTTTTAAATTGTAGGAGAACAATTGCCAGTTGTCATCAGAGGATTTCTCCCGCATCGAGATATACAGCGTATCCCCGGCGATGCCGGCCACCGCGTCGGTATAGTTCTCGGCGTCAATATCCCGGGAAATGCAGGCGATCTGCCCGCCCTGATAGGCGTAAACCCCGTCGACGCCCTTGTAATACAGCACCCCGTCCCACTGGACGGCGGATTTATGCGACCCGCGCTGGATGCCCGGCGCCCGGATCTCCTGCAGCTGAAAATTGGCCGGCATGGTACCCATCAGCCGGTGGATACAGCTCTCCTTAAAGAACAGCACCGTCCCGTCTATCGACGCGATACCGGTAAAATCGCCCTCGGTTCCGATGGTGGCGGTATAGGAGTCTACGGTGGTGTTCTCGAAATATTGCCAGTTGGCAGGGTCGCCCTGCATCGAGGCGTAGATCTCGTGCCGCTCGGACGAGCAACCCCAGACGCGGTTGTTGCAGGTAGTGACGAAGTCCATGTTTATAAATTTTTTCTTTAAATAAAATGTTCCTGTCACGCTCTTTGGCAGTTCGCCCTCAACAATGATATAGGGGTTGGCAAGGTCCGAATATTTGCGTTTGTGTGTGCCGGCCTCAACAACTGTATAAACCCCGTTCATATGTTCCATCTGGAAGGGCGGACTGTATTCATCCTGAAACCCGCTGATCTCCACGAGATCCCCTTTCTCAAACAGGCTGACCATGTCATAGCTATAATCATAATTGCCGTACAAGATGCGGAAATACTTCTTTTCAGTCGGCTTCCATCCCTTATTATAAACAAAAAGTTCGCTGCTCCCTCCCGCATTGGTCTTTTCCCACAGCACTCCATCATCTGCGTAGTCGGATACTGACGGGTAGTCCGAACTTTTTTCTACCACATAGTTCGCCGGGGAGAGTCCCAGTTGAGTAAATGTGGCCTCAAGGGTCTTCACCATCTCGACCGGTTGTTTCCCGTTCCAGATAGTTTTATCCTTCACATCATAAATCATCTTATCCGGGAAAACCATCCGCCGGGTCCCCAGCACCAATACCTGCCGCTCACCCCCGCCGGGCAGCGCAAGGCCGGCGCTCTCCCCCGCCGGATAAAATTCATCGTCCATCACATGCCCGATCGCGCCGGCCGGATCGGCGGCAAAGCCGTCGGCGTACAGCCCCTGTACCTCGCCCGTAAAATTTTTTATCTTCCCTCTCCCCCGCCGCGGCATCAGCGCCGGGAACTCCCGGGCGGACAGGTTCATCTCATCGGCAAACTGTCCCTCCGGGATCGGCTCGCGCACGCTATACCCGCCAAAGCGGTCGACCTGCTCCCGCCGGGTCGGCAGGGATTTTAAGAATGGCAGCTTCATAAACCCGCCCCCCTTTTAATAATTTTGAATGTTATCCGTCTTCGGCATGTGGGTCCGGTTATAATGCCGGGCAAACTCGGCGAAGGCCTGGTTGAACCGGGCGGCGGCGTTGTTATACCGGTTCATCTCCCCGTTGTGGAAATCCACCTGCGCCGTCAGATACAGCACATACAGCTCGTCGAACGGCGGCTCGGCCAGCAGGGTCTTCCCCATATCCCGGTCGCCCCAGCCGTCAAATACCGGTTTTTTTCGTTTTTTTTCATACCGGGAGATGATCTCCTCCCATATCTTCGCCTCCAGCGTCGAGAGCCAGAGCAGCTTCTCCCGATTTCCGTACGGGTTGCCCTGCAGCATATCGCATTGCTCAATAGCCTGATGAATCGTCATAATCGACCGCTCCTTTATGATAATAGTAGATGGTTAAATCATAGCAAACCCAAAAAAATTTTGCTCCCCTGATAACCAACACATCATAAAAACGGCTCCTGCGGGAGCCGTTTTTGGTTCGCCTCCACACAATGTTGGGAAACCAATAACCAACACATCATAAAAACGGCTCCTGCGGGAGCCGTTTTTGGTTCGCCTCCACACAATGTTGGTTATCAGCGAACCAAAAATGCCCCAACGGGGCATTTTTTATGATGTGTTGGTTATCAGGGGAGCGCCCCCAAGCTTGTTTCGCGTATACTCTCCTTAAAAAGGGAGGGCATTCCCATGATTCAGCGCTTACTGACCGAAAAAGAGTTCAAAGAGCTGCCGCGCTTCCGCAGCCCGGAGGCGGGCGAACTTTGGCGGCGTTATGATGGCGACTATAAAAAATATGTGGCCGGGCGGGGCCGGTATGTCGGCGACAGCCTTATCAAACCGATTGGG
>WRDE01000152.1 GCA_009783605.1 Oscillospiraceae bacterium | reverse complement strand
CAGGCGCTGTGAGGCGCCGATATTTGGTGAGCCATCGGAGACTCGAACTCCGGACGCCCTGCTTAAAAGGCAGGTGCTCTGCCTACTGAGCTAATGGGTCATATCCTCATTTTCAACGCCTGTTTTTACAGGCGCCGCCGTATTATAATAGATACTGCGGAAAATGTCAACCCTTTTGACGATTTTTGTTTTGACTATTTTGAAAAAATAGGATATGATGGACGCAAAAGGAAAATGAAGGAGGGCTTTATCATGTCAGAATTTCCGTTTCGTGACCGGTCATTGCCGTTAGAGCGGCGGGGGGAGGATTTGATTTCGCGGTTTACGCCGGAGGAGAAGGCGTATCAGCTCTGCAACAGCGCGCCGGCGGTTCCGCGGTTAGGGGTGCCGGCTTATAATTACTGGAATGAGGCGCTGCACGGGATCGCGCGGGCCGGGACCGCCACCGTTTTCCCCCAGGCCATCGGGCTGGCCGCCATGTTCAACGCGCCGCTGCTGAACCGGGTGGCGGCCGCCATTTCGGACGAGGGGCGGGCGAAATACAACGAGTTCCAGCGGCAGGGGGATCATGGCATCTATAAGGGGCTGACCTTCTGGAGCCCCAACATCAACATCTTCCGGGATCCGCGCTGGGGGCGCGGGCACGAGACTTACGGCGAGGATCCGTATCTGACCGGCACGCTGGGTGTGGCCTTCATCCGAGGCCTGCAGGGCGAGGATCCGGTCCACCTCAAGGCCGCCGCCTGCGCCAAGCATTTCGCGGTCCACAGCGGGCCGGAGAATCTGCGGCATTCGATGGACGTCGAGATCGGCGACCAGGAGCTTTATGAGACCTATCTGCCGGCCTTTGAGATGGCGGTGCGGGAGGCCCATGTGGAATCGGTGATGGGGGCCTACAACGCGGTCAACGGCGAGCCATGCAACGCCAGCACCCAGCTGATCGGGAAAATACTGCGGGGGGAATGGGGATTCGCGGGCCACGTTGTCTCCGACTGCGGCGCGATCAACGATTTCCACAGCGGCCACCGGGTCACCGGTTCTCCCGCCGAATCGGCGGCGCTGGGCGTCCGGAACGGCTGCGATCTCTGCTGCGGCGGCGAATACCGCCGCTTGATACAGGCGCTGGAGCAGGGGATGATCACCGAACAGGAGATCGACGTCTGTCTGCGCCGGGTGTTTATGACCCGGTTCAAGCTGGGAATGTTTGACGAACCGGCTACGGTCAGCTATGCGGCGATCCCCTATGAGACGGTCGGGTGCCCGGAACACCGGGAGCTGAACCGGGAGGCGGCGCGGCAGAGCATGGTGCTGCTCAAAAACAACGGGATTCTGCCGCTCAAACGCGGGGTGAAGCTGGCGGTGATCGGACCCAACGCCGACCACAAGCCGGCGCTGTTGGGCAACTACAACGGCACCCCGGCCTACAACTACACCCCGTTGGAGGGGCTGCGCAAATATCTCGGCGAGGAGTATCCGCTGTTCTACGCCCAGGGCGCCCACCATGTCCGCGGGGCCAACGAGGCCCATGAGAGCGACGGGGTGTCCGAAGCGATATCGGTGGCCGAACGGGCCGACGTGACGGTGCTCTGCATCGGGCTGGACGCCAACCTCGAGGGGGAGGAGGGGCTGAACAACGCATACGGCAACGGCGACAAGCCCCACATTGACCTGCCGGCGGCCCAGCAAAAGCTGGTGGACGCGCTCATTGCCGCCGGCAAGCCGCTGGTGGCGGTGCTGATGGTCGGCAGCGCGCTGGCGGTTTGCGATGTGGATGAGCACGCCGACGCGGTGATCAGCGCCTTTTATCCCGGCGAGCAGGGCGGGCTGGCGCTGGCACAGCTGCTGTTCGGCGACTATGCGCCGGCCGGCCGGCTGCCGGTCACCTTCTACCGCACCACCGACGAGCTGCCGCCGTTCGAGGAGTACGCGATGAAAGGCCGCACCTACCGGTTTATGGAAAACGAGCCGCTCTACCCCTTCGGCTACGGCCTGAGCTACACTTCCTTTAAATATGATCTCCCGCAGACCACCCTCACCGCCGCGGCGGGCGATATCGCGGCTGAGAGCGCCCCGGTCACCATCCCCGTCTCGCTGACCAATACCGGCGGCATCGACGGGGACGAGACGGTGCAGGTGTATGTCAAGGCGCCGGTTCCGGGCCCGAAATATGAGCTGAAATGGTTCGCCCGGATCCCGGTCAAGGCGGGAGCGACCGCCAATCTGGAAATTGCCCTGCCGCCCAAAGCCTTTTCAACGGTGGATGAAACCGGCGCCCGCCGGATACTTCCGGGAGCCTACACAATATACATCGGCGGCAGCCAGCCGGATAAGCGGTCGCAGGAGTTGACCGGGCAGGCGGTCGGGGCGGTGGAATTGCAAATTGCAAATTGAGTAGGGCGGGGGCTCTGCTCCCGCCGTTGCGGATTTACGATAAAATATATTGGAACGGCGGGGGCGAGCCCCCACCCTACGATTTATTCCCTATTCTCGCCCCTTGTGCCAAATCAACAAAAATAACAGCAAAAATTGTCTAAAAATTAACAAATTTCGAGAGATTTGGGGGGCGCTTTTGGGTTTTGGCGGGGTGAAAGGGGGTTAAAATGGGGAGAAAAGGCTGGAATTTGTGGAAAGTTCATAAAAATTCTTGCTGCGGTATGGTGGTTTTCACGATAGGGGAGGGGATAATCCTTTTGTACATTATCGCTAAAATCTGCCCGGGTAAACCCGGTTGCCTATTGACAGATACGGTAAAATGCGCTATGATAGCCTTGTCAAAAACCGGAGTGCGCCCGCGGACCGGTATGCCGCGCGCGGAAACGGGTTCGGCGGGCTGTCCGATTCCGGTTTATGCCAACATTATTTAGGAGGTTCATTATGAGAAAAGCATCCAAACTTCTCGCTGTTTTCCTCGCAGTCACCCTTGTTTTCTCATTGGCGACGATCTTCGCCAGCGCGGGCGCGGGAAAACAGCCCAATCCAGCCTACAAACGCCCCCAGAAGGGGATCCCGCAGTTCACCGCCGGCATGAAAACGCCGATCATGGACGGGGCTTTCAGTTTAGCCGAATGGGGCACCAACACCAAGCTGTTTTCGTTCAACATGGCGATGGTCAACGCCGGAGAGGGCTTCATCTGGCTCAACCTGAGCAAAAACCTGGAGGACCCCCAGAATCCCGTGCCGATCAACGGCGATTTCCACATGGCGTGGGACAAGGACACCATCTACATGGCATTAGTCATGAAGGGCGTCGGCCACTTCCAGCAGCAGGGCAACCCGGAATACCTCTGGAAGGAAGACTGCCTCCAGATCCAGATCGGCGCCGACAACAACGGTCAGGCGGAACGGTATGAGTTCGGTTTTGCCTATTCGGTCGGATTCGGCAAGCCGTTAGGCTTCCGCTGGTATCCGCTCCAGAGCGCCATCCAGGCCCCCGACAAGGAGTCGGACCGGATGTTCTACACCTCCCGCAACAACAACACCCAGGAAACCGTTTATGAGATGCGGCTGAAACGCACCGTTTTCGGCCGGCGCACCGACTTTGCCGCCGGCAATGTCATCCCCTTCGCGGCGGCGCTGCACGTGTATGACCCCAACGACTGGTATAACCCCGAAGTGGACGACGGCCCCGGCGCGGGTCCCCGCGGCTGCTTCTATGAGTGGGCCGAAGGCGTCGTCGGCGGCAACGAGGAAAAGGTCCTTGACACCGCCGCCTGGATCACGCTGTTAGCGACTCCGGTTATACCTGGTGGTATTATTGATCCTACCACTACCACTACCACTGCCACTACTACGACCAGGACTACCACAACTACATCAGGCGGTGTTACTACTACTACCACCGTGAACGGTACAGGCGGTGGCAGTACTACTCCCACCAAGAGCGGCGGCACGCCTACCAATACCACCAGAAGCTCTACCACAAGAGGCACCACCACCACCACCAGATTGACCACCACCAGAATTGTCACTGACGTCCACGGCTCGACAAAGATTATCACTGAGGCCCCCACCAAGGCCACCACCAGCACCACCGTGGCGACCACCACGACGGTGGCCGCCGTGGAGAGAGAGGATACCATTATCGTCGAAGCCACCGCGAGCGAAGACGTGGAAGGCGACGATCTGGAAAATGTCCGCGCGCTGTTCAACAATGTCAACGCCCGGGTCAAAAAGTTTGAGGCCAAAGTGGAAGCCGAAACCAAGTACATTCAGGTGACTTTCGCCGACAACACCATGAAGGTATACTATAAGGATACCGAAAGCACATTTGCCGAGCTGGTAGCCACCCAGATCGAAGGCGAATTCGGCCTTATGGTCGACGTATTCGAGGTGCCCGAAGGCGCGGAAATCGACGCCATTTACGTGGCGATGGAGCCGCTGCCCACCGAGCCGACCGAGATCACCACCGAAGCAAACGATGACAACACCACCAAAGCCGACGACGCTGACGCCGCGGCCACCACCACCAAAGCCGGCGGCAGCAGCAATAACGGCAGCAGCGGCGGCGGATTCCCGTGGTGGATCATCATTGTCGTGGTAGTCGTAGCCGGCGCCGGCGCCGGTGTGTTCTTCTTCCTGAAGAAAAGGAAGGAAGACGGCGGCGAAGAGGAATAACCCCATAGACAAACGCTCCGCGTTTGCCACAGCGCTTTAACACAAAGGATAAGGCCAATGTGTTTGCCACAGCGCTTTAACACAAAGGATAAGGCCCTGCATGGCAAACGACCCATTGTAAAAATTTTCCGGAATCTTCCGGGGACATGTTGACGTGTCCCCGGAAGGATTCTGCAACAGTGTTTTGTTTTTAATATGGAATTTTCCATTTAAAAAGGAAGAACCCCGCATGTTTATTCTTAAAAAATCTTAAAAAGAGAAAGGCGTGAAACCAAACTATGCGTAAACGTTCATTAGCGTATCTGCTGTCTGCCGCGGTGATCTTCGGTCTTATCACCGGGATTTTCGCGATGACGGCGATCAATGCCTCGGCCGAGGGCGAGGCGTGGGTTAAGGTTGACTTTACCACCGGCGCAGGTTCCGGCTATGAGATCACCGGTTCCAAGGGCGACGGCGCCGCTTCGGGTATCGTGGATATCCAAACCAATGCCTACCGGAATTTCACCATTCCTGAAGAGGATCTGGTGAATAAATCCGACGTTGTGACAGGTCTCCAGCTCTGGAACCACAACAGCGGATTCTCCTTCGGCGCGGCGGCCGGCCTGTTTGAGGATGACGACACGGTTTTTATCGACGTCGAATGGTACTGGCCCAGCCTGAAGACCAAGGGACAGACCCGCGTCAACGCGGAAGTCGGATCGGGAAGCGCCAATAAGGTCTTCGGAGATAACGGTATCTCGCAGGACAGATTGCAGAGCGACGCGGGCTGCGACGTCGATAAGCTCTCCACGTTTCTGTGGCGCGGCGAGTTGACCTCTTCCAAGCTGTATCCCGGCAAAGACAATAAAGGCATCCACTTCATGTTCTGGCACAGCACCAACCGCACCTCCTCCGAAGGCTCCAACGGCGGACGCAATGACCCGCTGCTGGAATATGTCGTGGTCCTGAGCGTGAAATATCACGCCAACCCGCAGAAAAAGTTGGTTTGGGCCGATCTGCTCAACTTCATCAATGACGGCGGCGGAGAGAATGAGCTGAAAACCTTGTATTATGACGGCGCCGAAGATTACAGAGAAGCGTT
>WRDE01000151.1 GCA_009783605.1 Oscillospiraceae bacterium | reverse complement strand
GGGCTGGGGGTGGCCGGCTTTATCTCGCTGTTCCTGACGATGGCGGTGGGGGAGGCGCTGGCGCCGCCCTATACCCAGCGGCTGCTGATCGGCGCGACCCCGGCCAAAACCGCCCGGGGCACCGTGCTGTCCGGGCTGTTCTCGATCCCGTTTTTTCTGATGACCGGGGTGATCGGGCTGACCGCGTTTGCGCTGGGGACTGGGGGCAGCCCCGACGAAGCGATGCCCGCTATGATCTTGACGGTGTTGCCACTTGGATTGCGGGGGTTGGTGATGGCGGCGATGGTGTCGATCATGCTGTCGGCGGCCGACGGGTTCCTCAACGGTGCCGCCATCGGATTGGTCTGCGACACGCTGCTGCCGCTGTTCCCGGAGATAAAAGAAAAAAACCAGCTGCGCTGGCTGCGGGGGGTGAACTTAGTCACCGGGCTGGCGGCGCTGGTAATGGCGCTGCTGATGCCGAGTATCTTCGATATCTTGGTGCTGGCCTACTCCTTCTGGGGCCCGCTGATCTTGGTGCCGCTGGCGGCGGCGCTGCTGGGGGTGCGGGCCGACCGGCGCTGCTTCCGCAACGCGGTACTGGCCGGGCTGGGGCTGATGCTGTGGTGGAATTATCTGATGGGCAAGCCGCTGGAGATCGACGGCGGGGTGGTGGGATTGGCGGGGAATTTGATGGCGTTTGCGGGGTCGTATAGGGCTTACAAAAAAAGATAAAACAGGAGGGTCGCCGCTGCCGGCGTTCTCTTTATTTAGGGCAATTCCATTGGTTTCCCGAAATTGTGTTAAAGCGCAGAACAAAAATATGTTCTCCAGTCCGCAGACAGGAGAACATATTTATTGTGTATGTGTTGGTTAGCTGGTTTCCCGAAATTGTGTTAAAGCGCAGAACAAAAATATGTTCTCCAGTTCGCAGACTCTAATTGAGTGCGAAAACCCATTGGTTTCCCAACATTGCGTTAAAACGCACCACAAAAATAACTTCCGCGCCGCAGCGCGAATGTTATTTCTTGTACATGTGTTGGTTACAAGCTCATCATAACCTCATCCACCTTCTTCAGCAGCGCCCGGATCTCCAATTTCTGCGGGCATTTTTCCTCGCACAGCCCGCAGTCGGTGCATTGCTCTACCGCCGGTTTTTTCTCGACGACTTTGTAGTGCCGGTAGCCGTTTTTGCCGGCGTCGCGCAGGCCGTAGACGTTGTAGAGGGTGTATTGGTGGAACAGGTGCGGAATTTTGATATCGGCCGGGCAGGGCTGGCAGTAATTGCAGCCGGTGCAGTAGAGGTCGGAGAATTTGCGCAGATCCTCGACGGCCTTGGCGACGTCCTTCCATTCCTGCTCGGTCAGCGCCGGCTTTTTGCCGACCTCGACGTTCATCTCGACCTGCTCCATCGTCCGCATCCCCGACAGGGCGCAGCAGATACCGGGATTGCCGAGGACGAATTTGATCGCCAGCTCATAGGTCGCCGCGGACGAAATGCCGGTGCCGAACTGGGTCGGCGCCGCCAGCCGGCCGCCGCCTACCGGGCCCATCGCCACCACGCCGACGCCTTTGGAGGCGGCGTAGGCGATGCCCTCCTCCGACGCGCGGTCCAGCAGGTTGTACTGCACCAGCATCGTCTCCATCGGCACGCCGTATTTGATGGCGCCGTCGATGATATACTTGATGTTCTTCGGGTCGTCGTGGAACGAGAAGGAGATGTGCCGGATCAGACCAGCCTCCTTCGCCTTGGCCGCCTCGCCCAGCAGGTCATGCTTCATGATCTGATCGTCGAAGCCGCCCTTGCCGATGCCCCAGAAGTGGTAGAAGTCGATGTAATCGGTCTCCATCTTCCTGAGCGACTTTTCGATCTGCTCCCGGTAACCCGCCGGCGTTTTCACGTCGCCGAGCGGGCATTTGGTGGACAGCAGCACCTTGCTGCGGCGGTCTTTCAGGGCGCGGCCCATCACGATCTCGCTCTGGGACTGGCAGTAATAGGGCGCGGAATCGTAGTAGTTGACCCCTTCATCGAAGGCCTTGTGCAGCATCGGGACGCCCTTCTCGAAGTCCATCTCCACGAATCTGCCGTCCTTATGTATCTCCGGCAGGTGCATACACCCGAACCCGAGGGCCGAAATCTTCTCGCCGGTCTGGCCGAAATCTCTGTATTGCATAATAGTGCTCCTTTGTAGTTAGTGATTAGTGAGTAGTGGACAGTGATTAGTGATTAAAACATACTTCTTAATTATACTACCACATCGGAACAACAAACGCAATAAAAAAATGAAAAAACGACGGGCAAAAAGCCCGCCGTCATCATTCTATCCACTAACCACTACTCACACTACACAATATCCTTCCGCGCAACCCCCGCCAGCGTGTTCGCCTCCGGTTCGGTATAGCCGTCTAAATGGAACCGGCCGGAGGTGATGATCTGCATCGGGAATTCCGAAATGCGGGTTTTGCCGATAAAGAGCCGGACCGTCTGTCCGTCTAACCGGGTGGATTCCCGGGTCAGTTTGGCGGCATCCTTGAAATTGAAGGTGATCCGCCAGGCGTTGGTGCCGGCGTTAAAGCTGACGGCGACGTCTTTCAGATCGGCGGCGGTCATAAAGATGTTGTTGTACGCGTCAGTCATCGCGAAACTGCTGGCAGAGGGGGAGGTCGGCGCGGTAGTGGATTGTGAGGAGCCGCCGCCTGACTGGGTTGCGGCGGTGGTGGAGGGGACGGCGGACTGGGTGGCGGAAACCGCCGGCACATCCCGCATAATCTGCCGGACCAGCGCTTCGGCGTCGGCTTTGTTCGCAAAGGAAAAAGCCCGGAAGATACCGTTGGTGACGGCAGAGGGGAAATTGATCTTGCTGGAGAAGCTGCCGCCGACATATAACGACAGATCCTGTCCCCTGTATTGCGCCGAGAGGCTCTGCAGCTTGGCGGCGCCGGTTTCATTGGCCAGAAATTGCAGGCAATACCCGGTCTGGCCCTCCGGTTTTTCCGCCGTCACAGCGGAGAGATCCCGGGCGGTAAACAAGACTGCGCCCGCGCTGTCGGAGATCTGGAAGCTGGTTTCGGCTTTGACCGGCGGGGCGGCAGTGGTGGTCAACTGCCGGGCAGTGGTGACCGGCAGTTGGGTGGTGGCGGCCGGACGTTGGGTGGTGGCGGCCGGCTGGATGACAACCGGGCGCGGGGTGGTATTTCCCGCAGACCAGCTGGTGACGGTGACGGGAGCCGTCGGCATACTGACAGCGGATACGGTGCTGCCGGCAGTGCTGGCCATATCGGAGGGAACGGTGGTGAACGCGGCCAGCGGCACGTCGGCGGTGACGATCAGCATGGCGCTGCCGGTAGTGGGAGCGGTAAAGGCGGGGGTGGAGGCGTTGAAAGGGTCGGAAGAGGTTTCCTCCGGCGGCCGGGAAGCGGAATCGGTGATCACACCGCAGCCGGCAAGAGAAAGCACCAGCGCCAACAGCGCGGCCGCAGTCAAAAATCCTGATTTTTTCATGATGTTATGTGTCCTTTCTAAAGCTCTAAAACCGGCCGGCACAGATATGTCTGCGGATATGGCCCGCGCAGGGCCGCGGCACAGTCTGCCGCGGCGGCGGGGTTGTCGAACAGGGCGAAGCTGGCTGAGCCGCTGCCGGTCATCTGGCAGCCGAGACAGCGGTGGCGGCGCATGATAGTATGCATATTGCCGGTTTCCGGCAGGGCCAGGGCCGGTTCAAATACATTGCAGAGCAGTGCGCCGATTTCCGGCAAGTCGCGCTCCCGCAGCGCCTGTTCCAGCCGGTCATGGTCGGGCCGGGCGGTTATCACGGCGCCGTCGGCCAGCCGGTAGGCTTCCGCCGTCGAAACGCCGCCGGCTGGTTTGGCGATCACGATATGGCAGCCGGGCAGGGTTGGTAGCGGCGAGATATCCGCCCCGATACCGGCGGCCAGCGCGGTGCCGCCGTGTACGCAGAACGGGACGTCGGCGCCGACCTCTGCGCCCAGCGCCATCAGCCGCTCCCGGCAGAAATCCGCGGCTAACAGCCGGTTCAGCCCGGTCAGCACCCCTGCCGCGTCGGCGCTGCCGCCGCCGAGACCGGCCTGCTGGGGGATATGTTTTTCGATATGTATCTCCGCTCCGCCGGCATAACCCGAACCCGCAAACATCAGCGCGGCGGCCCGGTAAGCGGTGTTGCGGGAATCGGCCGGCAGCGAATCACCGCCGGTCCGGTCGTCTATGGATACCCGTATACCCGGCCGTCCGGTCAGCGTCAGCGTGATCCTGTCGGCCAGATCCACCGCCTGCATCACCGAGCGAATGGTATGATAGCCGTTATCCAACCGCCCGGTGATATCCAATGTCAAATTGATTTTAGCCGGCGCGGCCACGGTAATGGTCATAAAAACTCCTTATTCAGACACAATAATGAAGAAAAAGGTTTCCCGGGAAATCTGCGGCGGCTATCATAATGCATAATTATGGCAGCCTTTCATTATGAATTATGAATTGCTCAAAATCCACCATATCCAATTTCTCGGTCACCATTTGGGTGATTTCATCAAAAACGTCATAAAAAGGACAAGCGGCGACAGGGGAACAGCAGTCATAATCACCGCCGATACAACGGCTGAACCGGTACGGCCCCTCCACCGCCTCGATCACCGCCCGCAGCGTGATTTCGGCCGGCTTTTTCGCCAGCCGGTAGCCGCCCCGGACGCCCTTTTGCGAAGCGGCCAGCCCCGCGGCAGCCAGCTTGCCGAGGATCTTTAAGGTGAACCGCGGCGAAAGGCCGGTCTGCTGCGCAATTTCCGCCGCGCTCAGACAGGTACCGAGCGGCAAATGTGCCAAATGATGGACGATCCGCGCCGCATAGTCGGATTCGAGGTTGATGTGCATGGGGGTACCCTCCAAAGAACGATGGTTACTTCTTTTGCGTCAAATACAACTCACATATATAATGCCGCTTAAAAATACCGTTGTAGTCCGAAGCTAATTGCTTTATTTCCTCACAGCAGGCTTGCTTTTCTTCGTCAGGGTTTTGGACGAAAACATTGCCCGTTAGCAAATAACCGTAATACTCGTCGGCGGTGTATTGTTTATCCCAATGGGATTGTATCATCTCAGGCTCTTTGAATAAATCGCTCCCGGCAATCCCGGCAATAATAGTTTCCGGGCGTTTTTGATAATCCGCTTCCTGCATAGTGGATACAAATCCGCAGTATTTATTTAAAATGGTCATAAATTTTTTGTCAAAATCCGTATCATAAGAAATCTCTATGTTCCAAAATAAAGCCAGGAATCCGTCTTTTTTCAATATTTGGGCGCATTTTTCATACCCCGCGGGTTGCGGAACCCAGTGGAACGCCTGAGCGGAAAAAATCGTATCGAAATAGCCGGACGGCGCACAAAAATCTTCAAACCGTGAAACGGTGAATTCTATATTTTTATCCTTAAATTTTTCTATCCCTTTTTTAACCAAATCTACACCGGGTTCGATACAAAGGATTTCGAAACCGTTGCCGGTAAACTGTTCGGTAGCCTTACCGCTGCCGGAACCGATTTCAAGTAATTTTGATCCGGCGGACAGCTTTGTTTTTTGGATGATTGCCTCTATAATGTCATCCGGGTAGGAGGGCCGGTATGTATCGTAATAATCCGCCATCTGGTTAAACATTCTGCTTTCTTTTTCGTAATCCATACGTTTGTTTATCCGTCCTCCTCAAAATACTTC
>WRDE01000150.1 GCA_009783605.1 Oscillospiraceae bacterium | reverse complement strand
TACGCCCCGCAAAATATAACGGCTTCGTCCGACTACACCCAGCCCAACTCCGCTTACGGCGGCCCGGCACCTGGCGGCGCACAGGGGAAAGCGGCGGCGTTCAACGAGGATATGCGCAGCTGGTGGAGCGCGGCGACGGGTACCGGCGGCGAATGGATCCAAGCGGATTTTGGTAAAACGGTATCGGTCAATGCCTTCCAGATCAATTTCGCGGATCAGGATACCACCGCCAAGAACAATCTGCGGGATAATGATTGGATCTACCGCTATTTATTGGAATTTTCGCCGGACGGCGTCGATTGGTACACGCTTCTGGATAAGAGCGATGCTGTAGCGGAGCCGAACAAGGCGCAGGACTGCTCCCACGATTACTTCGAGCTGGCCAAAAGCCTCGGCGTGCGGTGCATCCGGTTGACCAATAAAGGATCGGTGCCGGCAGGCGGTAAATTTGCCGTCAGCGGTATCCGGCTGTTCGGTCATGGCGGCGGTGAAGCGCCGGCGAAACAGGACGATTTTACCGTGGTGCGGAACAAAGCGGATGAACGGCAGGCGACGGTGAGCTGGACAGCAGTACCGGGCGCGCAGGGCTATATCGTCTGCTACGGCAGCCGGGAGGGTGCGCAGCACCTGCACTACCAAGTAATAGGCGGCACCTCGGTCACCGTCCGCAACCTTACGTTATGCGTGGACTACTGGTTCACGGTTGACACATATAATGACAGCGGGTATACTAAAGGAACCGTGGTCAAACCGGCTCCGTGGACGGTGCCGCCGCTGGTGACCCCGGACGCGCCGCAGGATCCGGTCCCGAAGGATACGGCGAAGTATCCCCTGTATGAAGCGGAGGACGCGCGGCTATACCCGATGAGCGGCGGACCGGCTGTAGCTGACGACCCGGCGGCGTCGGGCGGCAAATCCGTGCAGGGGATGCACGAACCCGGCGTATATATCGAATTTACCAATATAGAGGGCGGTCCGGGCGGTGAGGGAAAGTTGTGGTTGGTGTACGCCTGCGGCGTAGGTAATTCGCTGGTCAACATATCAGTCAACGGAACGGCGCTACCGCAGACCTTCCTGCACGGCACCGGTGGCTGGTCGAATTATAAGGGCGTCGAAATTCCCATTTTCGGATTGACGCCGGGTAAGACCAACACCGTTCGGCTGGCCGGCGCGGGGATCGGGTTTAATCCGGATTATATACAAGTGATTTATTAGGAGAAAATCAACATGAAGAAACAATTTTGCCTACTTTGTATTTTTGCCGTATTGCTGACAACCCTGCTGGCAGTAACACCGGTTTACGCGGTCGAGGAAAAAGTACGCCCTTTGGGTGATGTCAATGGCAACTTCGAGGTCGATGTGGGTGATGCCCGTATGATCTTACAGCATCTTGTTCGTAAGATCACATTGGACGAAACACAATTGATCTATGCGAAGGTAAGCGATGGTAATGGGGATTTATCAGTTGCTGACGCACGGCTAATTCTGCAGTTCCTCGTCAAAAAGATCGCCGAATTCCCGGGTAAGTTACCGGATGAGCCGGACGAACCGCCGGACTTCCCCTATCCCGAACCGGATTTCCCGTATCAGGACGTCCGGCTGACCTTCGCCGAGCGGGCGGCGGACCTGATCTCGCGGATGACGCCGCAGGAAAAACAGGCGCAGTTGTATATGCGCACTCCCGCCATTGCACGGTTGGGTGTGTCGAGCTACGACTATTGGAATGAGGCCCTCCACGGCATCACCGAGAAGGACCCCTCCACGTCTTTCCCGGTACCGCTGTCGATCGCTGCCTCATGGAACACGGCATTGATGGAAGATGTCGCCTCGGCGATTTCCAATGAAGCGCGGGGCTACGCGTCGCTGCTGACCGGAACAAAGACGCTGAGCTACTGGTCGCCCACCATCAACCTCTCCCGCGACCCCCGCTGGGGCCGCAACGAGGAATGCTACAGCGAGGATCCGTACCTGACCTCGGTCATGGCGGGGAAATTCGTCGACGGGATGCAGGGGAACAACGATAAAGTGCGCAACCCCTATACCAAGGAGCCCTACCTCAAGGCCGTCAGCACCCTTAAGCACTACGCCGCCAACAACAGCGAATTCAACCGTTTCTACGGGGATTCGGTGATGGATGACATGTCGCTGCGCAACTACTACACATGGGCGTATATGGACATCACGCTGCGTTCCCCCGCCGCGTCGGTGATGACGGCGTTCAACAGCGTCAACGGCATCCCGGCAACGGTCAACGGCTATCTGTTAGACACGCTACTGCGCAAAACATGGGGATTCGAGGGCTATGTGGTCTCCGACTGCGATGCCGTTCGCTTCCTCGTGGACCAGCATCGCTGGGTGCCGCCGGGAGGGACCCGGGCGGTCAACCGGCGGGAAGCGGTCGCCTTCGCCATGAAGGCCGGTACCGACCTCGATTGCCGGGGGATCTATCAGGAAGAAGCCCTCAACGCCGTCAACGCTACGAATATGCAAACCGGCATCACGCTGACGATGGACGACATCGACCGGGCATTGCTGCGGATCTTCACGGTACGGATGCGTACCGGCGAATTCGATCCGCCGGAGCTGGTGGCGTACCGAGCGATCACCGCCGCCGCCAAGGAAGCTCCCGCTCATCGCGAGTTGGCGCTGCAGGCGGCACGGGAGTCGTTGGTGCTACTGAAAAATGACAACAATATGTTACCGCTCAACTTAAACGGGATCAACTCGATCGCCGTCTACGGTCCGATGGCGAAGGTCTGTAGCCTCGGCGCCGAAAATTATACCGCGCAGCCCAGTCAACGGGTATCGTTTAAATCCGGACTGGAAACCTATTTGGCTCAAAACAACTATACCGGCTCGCTGACCTTCTACGACGGCGTCGACCCCAGCGGCGGGGCCGACCAATTCGTGGTCAACCTCGCTTCGGTCACCTTCAAGGCCGACGGACTGGCAGACCAGACTCGGAACGCCGTGACTGCTGTCAAAGGTCCGGGGGATATGTTCGACGAACCCGACGGGGTGTCGAACGTCGGCCGGATCCGCCCCAGATCATATTTAACGTTTAAGGATGTCGATGTGACCGACCTGCGGGAGATCACTGTGCGAACCGCTAATCCCAACCAAACCGATACCCTTGTTGAGATGCGGCTGGATGGACCGGATGGGATGCTGCTGGCGGAGGTGATCTGCCCGCCCACTGGCAATTGGCAGACCTACCGGTACGATACCACCGATAAGCTGTTCGTTTTCGGCGATTATTCCGGACTGCGGGACGTCTGCCTGATCTTCTACCATTCCTTGCAAGGAGGGTTGAAGGAGGACGAAATCGCCAAGGCCGCGCAGGCGGACCTCGCCATCGTTTTCGCCGGCACCTCCGGCGACCGGAACAACCCGAATTTCCGGGTGGCGTATGAGGATCAGGACCGGCTCAACCTGAAGTTGCCGGCGGCGCAGGACTATATGGCTGCCGAAGTGGCCAAGCGGAACCCCAACATCGTGGTTGTCCTCCAGACAGCGGGCATGGTCGATTTGGCACGATTCAAGGATGACACCAAAGCGATCCTCTACAGCAGTTACAACGGGCAATATCAGGGCAATGCGTTGACCGAAACGTTGTTCGGGTTAAACAACCCCTCCGGCAAGCTGACGGCTACATGGTATAAGGACGAAGCGCAGCTCCCAAACATCGCTGATTATACCATCAAGGCCGAAAACGGCCTGCGGGGACGGACTTATCAATATTTCACCGGCGCGGTGGAATATCCCTTCGGCTACGGATTGAGCTATACGAATTTCGTCTACTCCGACATTACTTTGAACAAAACATCAATCGCCGCCGACGGCTCTTTCAATGTCTCGCTCAAGGTCACCAACACCGGCAGCCGGGCGGGTGCTGACGTGGTACAGGTCTATATCGGCGCACCGGACTACGGCACCAACCCCGATGTGCCGCAGAAGGAGTTGAGGGGCTTCGCACGGGTCAGCTTGAACGCCGGTGAAACCAAAACCGTGACTGTCCCGATGAAGGTCAGCGACTTCTCCCGCGTCCACGAAAACGACGGGCCGCGGACGGTAACGCCGGGAACCTACAAAATCATGGTTGGCCGCAGCGTTGCCGATATTAAAGATACCAAAGATATCACCGTGACCGCCGCCGAAAAAGCAACGATACAGGCAATCACCCTGCGGGGTGACAAGGTCGTGGCGTTGCCCGGCGATGTGTTCAAAACGGAGCTGACCGTCGCCATGAGCGACGAGAGCTTTTTAGATGCCACTGGTGCGGTGGTAACTTATACAAGCAGTAACGAGAATGTGGTGACAGTGGACGCGGCAGGCATTGTCACGGCGCTGGATGCCGGCGTGGCGACGATTACGGCGACAGTGACGGTAAACGGTGCGACCAAGACTGGCAGCTTCCCGGTAGCGGTGAAGGCAGCATAAACGGGTTGCGCGATAATATGGATTTTATATAAAACAAGAATCCGCTGCATTTTTGTAGCGGATTCTTGTTCGTTTTGTACATGTCTGACAATGTAATCGTTCATATAATCTATTATACCTCTTCCCAAAAACCATCGGTTATGATATAATATAGCTACTGCGACATCTCGGTTGTTTTTGGCCGGTATTGTTTCTCAAAACTTCTCTCAAAACCAACTCCTCAAAAACTGCCGTTATTGATGCAGGTAAAACAACAAGGATGAAAATTGAAAATAACGTATGCGCGGGTAAGTACAGAATCACAATTGTTAGACCGGCAAATCGACAGCTTGGAACAATTCGGATATGATCAATTGTTCACGGAAAAAATAACCGGCACCAAATCCAGTCGTCCCGAATTGGATAAAGTCCGCTTGATGGCTCGAAACGGTGATGTCATTATAATTGAATCGCTGTCAAGGCTTGGTCGGTCGACAAAGGATTTATTGAATTTGTTGGACGAATTCGAAATGAAAGGTATCCAGTTGGTCAGTCTGAAGGAGAGTATTGACACCGCGACACCGACAGGGAAATTATTAATAATCGTGCTGAGTGGTCTTGCCCAATTTGAGCGTGACTTAACAGTACAGCGGACCAAAGAAGGTCTGGCCTCTGCTCGTGCCAGAGGTAGAGTTGGCGGCAGACCTAAAAATGATATGAGATCTGTTGAAAAAGCCTTGAAATTATATCATGCAAAAACGCATTCGGTTAAAGAAATTACCGAGGTGACAGGCGTTTCATCTGCGACGCTGTATCGGTATTTGAACAAATGAAAACAAGGCCCTCCAGTGTAATGTTGGAGGGTGTTACATATCGTATTATAATGATTTTCTTGCTTTTCAAAATATTCTTCTTTATAAAATAATTCCAAAAACGAATAAATGGGAGAATTAAAAATGGATGCAGCAAAAGTCTTTGATCACGGTCAGGATGTCGTAAAAATCGGATTATCGATTGCGTTATTAGCCGCAACCGGTTCCGCTGCATCTTTTTTGTCATTAGCTCCCATCGCTGTGAACAGCATAAACCGAGCTTGCATAATGTTAGGAATTTTAAAAAAATTCGATAATTGCGATAAAAATATACAAAGAGAACAAAAAAAAGCCCTTTCCAAAGCGTGGGAATCTGTGATAAAACGGATGGATACCGATACCATTAAAAAGATATGTGAGCAGATGGAAGGATATATAGATTATGAGTTGAAACAAATCCCGGGGTATAATGACGTGGACGTTGCGAAGGTATTTGAGAGAATCATCAACGACAAAAACAAATTT
>WRDE01000149.1 GCA_009783605.1 Oscillospiraceae bacterium | reverse complement strand
GATCGGGCGGTACTGCGGGCGGCGAACTTTTTCGCCGAAAACCGGCGGGTAGCGGAACAGGCCGCCTGTCTGCGGAACGGCGATATCGCCGGGTTCATCCGCCACATGATCGACTCCGGCCGCTCCTCCTATGAACTGCTGCAGAACGCCTATCCCCTGTCCAAACCGCGGGAGCAGGGCCTGTCGTTGGCATTGCTGCTGGCGGAGCAACTGCTGTGCGGCGCGGGCGGCTGGCGGCTGCACGGCGGCGGTTTTGGCGGCACCACCTTGAATCTGGTCCCATTTGACCGGCTGGAACGGTTCAGGCTGGCGATGGAAAACCTGTTCGGGACCGGATGCTGCCATGTGTTAAAATTGCGGCCGGTCGGGGGCATACGAGTGGCGAGTGACGAGTGGCGAGTAATTGCCAAATGAGGAGTGAGGAATTATGGTGACATTAAGACCCGTCGAGAGGGATGAGCGGGAGATACTGGCCAATCTTTTGGAAAAGTATAATTATGAATTTTCTCAATATGATGGTACACAGGTGAACCGGCTCGGGCTTTTTGGCTGCCGGCATCTTGATTTATATTGGTTAGAGGGCAACCGCTGGGCCTATTTTATCGAGGCTGACGACAAATTGGCCGGTTTCGTCATGATCAACGACATCCCCGAGGCCAGCGACCGGGAGACGGATTTTTCGGTGGCGGAATTCTTCGTGATGTATCCGCATCGCCGGAAAGGCGTCGGAAAACAGGCGTTTTACATGGCCGCCGATCTGCACAAGGGCCGCTGGCAGCTAAAGCGGCACCCCAAAAATATACCCTCCGTATATTTTTGGGATAATATTATCAACCAATATACAAACGGCCACTTTGAACTGGTAAAATCCTATCCCGGCGCCGACTATCCAGACGGCAGTCTGGGTGACATCTTCTTCTTCGACAATTCCTGAATAATTCAGCATTAAGCATTATGCATTAAGCATTGTATAATTTCCGATGCCACATCCACCCCGGTCACCCGCTCGATCTCCGCCAGATACGCGCTGGCGTTGACTTCGCAGACCAACGGCCTGCCGCCGTCATCCAACATATCCACCCCGCCGAAATCCAGCCCCAGCACCCGGCAGCTTTCAACCGCCAGCGCTTGCTCCTCCGCTGTCGGGGAATAGGCCGCGCTCACGCCGCCGCCGGCGATATTGGCGCGGAAATCCGCCCGGTTATGCCGCGTCATCGCCGCGGCCACCCGGTCCCCCACCACATACAGCCGCTTATCGGTATTGCCGCCGGGGATATATTGCTGGCACAAAAACGGCCGGGCCGCCATCGCATCGGCCAGCCGCGCCAGTTCCGTCGGATCCCGGGCCAGATACACCTGCCCGCCCAGCGAGCCGAAGCACTCCTTGACCACCATCGGAAAACCCAGCAGCCGCGCCGCTTCCCGTAAAAACACCGCCGCCGGTCCCGGGTCGATGTGGAAATATGTCATCGGCGCGGTCACCGTCGCCGGCATCGGGATTCCTACCGCCGCCAGCCTGAGATGGGTGGCGGCTTTGTCATCGCAGAGTGCCACCGCTTCGGCGCGGTTGAACAGCCGCCATCCGGCCGCCTCCATCGCACGGGCCAGCCGCACATCCTTGTCCCAAAACAGCACAAAATCCGGCCGGTTTCCCAAAAATCCGGCTGACGGATCGGTCAATATCCGTATCGTCTCCCGGGGCAACGCGCCGCCGGCCGGCAAAAACGCGGCGACGGCGGCGGTGTTGGGAAGCGGACGGATATCGACGCCTTTATTTTTGCCTGCCCGAATCAAACGGACCGCCGGATCCGGCGGCTCCGCCGGATAACGGAATCCGTTATACACAATATAGCCGGTCATATATGATCCTTATTATCTCAAGTCTCGCAAGGGTTTAGTGATTAGTGATTAGTGGCTGTCAATTCTGAGCTCTGAGCTCTAAATTTTAAGCTCTCCCTTTATTGCGTTTCACTTTTTTCTTTTTGCCCTTTTTGGGTTTGGCTTCATCCCGGGCGAATAGCTTGCCGATCCTCCCGAGTCCCGCGTTGATACTCTCAATCAGTTTTGGGGTGACCACCACCAGAGAGATGAGCAGAATCAACGGCGCATAGGGCAGGTCGATCAGTTCCAGATACTTCTGGGTGATCACCATCGCCACCAAATATCCGCCGAACATCAGGGTGAACACGGTTTTACGCAGCCAATTGGTCAGCGGATAGACCATCCGTATCATATACAGCGCGACGATGCCGATGATGATGACGATGACGGTGTTGCGTATCCCCTCCGGGCTGTCGGTGATGGCGGTAAAGCCGGTCACGGTGATCACAAAGATAATGACGGTTAGCGCGCCGGTCAGCGCGTTGCGTACCACATTTTTGAAAAATCCGGGTTTTATCAGCGCGAAATTGGGCTCCATCGACAGGATAAAGGTCGGGATCCCCACCGCGAAGATGTTCATGACCGAAAGCTGGAAAGCCGCGAAGGGATACGGGGTACGGAAAATCAGGGTCAGTACCGTCAGGATGATGGAAAAGAAGGTTTTGACCAAGAACAGCGCCGCGGCGTTTTGGATGTTGTTGACCACCCGGCGCCCTTCGTTGACAATATGCGGCATCGCGGAAAAATTAGAGCTCAACAGCACCAGATCGGCGGCACTTTTGGCGGCGTCGCTCCCCTCCGCCATCGCGATACCGCAATCCGCTTCCTTCAGCGCCGGCACGTCGTTGACCCCATCCCCCGTCATCGCCACCGTATACCCCTCTTCCCGGAGCGCGACGACGATCTCCTTCTTCTGGGAGGGCGTCACCCGTCCGAAAACCCGGTATTCCCGGACCGCGTCGGCGATATCCTCCGGCGATGTCAATGTGGCGGCGTCCACAAACCGGTCGGCGCCGGGCAATCCGGCTTTGGCCGCGATATGCGCCACCGTGGCGGGATGGTCACCGGAGATCACCATCAGCCCTACGCCCTGCTCGTCAAAATATTTCAGGGTTTGCGGGGCGTCTTCCCGGATCGTATCGTGGATCAACAGCAGCGCATAGGGGATCAGCCCTTTCGGCAGCTGGTTCTCGGCGTCCGCCATCATCTGCTTGCTGTGGGCCAGCGTGATCACCCGCATCCCGTTCCGGGTATACCGCATGGCCTGTTCCCGCACCTCGGGGTAGGCGTTTTGCGGAAAAATAAACTCAAAAGCGCCGATGATGTATGAACCCCGGGAGTGGAAACTGACCCCGCTGAATTTACGTTCGGAGGAAAACGGCACCACGGCGGACGCGGTATAATTGTTATAGGGATGGAACTTATTCTTGATCGCGATGAAGGTCGCGTTGGTATCCGGCAGGGCATTGACCAAGTTGCCCAATATCTCCTCAAAAGGCGCGTCGGTCAGCGGAATCATCTCGCCGACCTGCATCACCCCTTCGGTGATGGTGCCGGTTTTGTCGAGACACAGCATGTCCACCCGCGCCAGTGTCTCGATGCAGAACAGGTCATGCACCAGCGTTTTTTGCCGGGCCAGCTTGATAACCCCCACCACTAATGCGGCGGTGGTCAGCAGCACCAATCCCTCCGGAATCATCCCCACCATAGCGCTTACCATCTCCTCCACCGCGCTGGCGAAGGTATTTTCGGAGACATAATACCGGATGGCATACAGGCTCACGCCTAACGGAACGATGATCACGCTGATCGCTTTCAAAATCCGATTGATCGAACGGCGCAGCTCGGACGGGCGCTGCCGCAGGGATTTCGCCTGTTTGGTGATGGTATAGGACAGGTTGTCCTTCCCCACCTGATCCACCTGGGTATACGCTTTGCCCGAAACCACATAGCTGCCCGCGTAAAGGGCATCCCCCGGCTTTTTCAAAATCACCTCGGCCTCACCGGTCAGCAGCGATTCGTTGACCTCCAGCGTCCCGTCCCTTACAATCGCGCCGGCGCAGATCTGGTCGCCGGCCGACAGCACCATCACATCGTCCAATACCACCTCGTCGACCGGGATCTTCCGGCTCTGCCCGTCCCGGACTACCGTGGCTTTGGACGAGGCGATCAGCGAGAGGTTGTCCAATGTCTTTTTGGCGCGGAATTCCTGGAAAATGCTGACCAGCGTGTTGAGTGTCACGATCCCGATGATCACGATATTTTTGAAGGATCCGACGATGATCACCAAGGTCGCCAACGTCAGGTTGAGCATATTAAAAAAGGTGAAAATATGGCCGAGGACAATCTGCCGGCCGGTCTTGCTGACGGTATCCACCTGCTCGTTATAAAAACCGGCGTCGTGCCGTTCGCGGACCTGCTGAGTCGTCAATCCGGTGGAAATTTCTGGATTAAATCGCTTAATTATACTCGCCCCTTTTTAAATATTTTATTTTGTTTAAGCCATTGCCCTTCGGTCTCATGGCGCCCGGGGCGTTCCATCAACGCGGTCAGCGCTTCAGCGGGGGCATGGCCCTCGTAGCAGATTCTATAGCATTGCCGCGCAATCGGCATATCGGCGCCGCTGGCCGCCGCCAGTTCATAAGCTGTTTTCGCCGCATGATACCCTTCCACGGTACCGACCGCGCGTACCGCCTCGTCCGGCGGTAGTCCCTGCCCGATCAAAATACCGGCGCGACGGTTACGGGAGTGCATACTGCTGCAGGTGACGATGAGATCGCCCATCCCCGACAACCCGGCGAAGGTTTCCGCCCGGGCGCCCATCGCCATCCCGAGACGGGTCATTTCGGCCAGCCCTCTGGTCATCAGCGCCGCGCGGGCATTGTCGCCGAGGCCTAACCCGTCACAGATTCCGGCCGCCAGCGCGATGACATTTTTTAACGCCCCGCCCAATTCGACCCCCACCATGTCGTCGCTGATATAAATACGGAAACGGGGATTCATCAACAATTCCTGTACCGCCGCCGCCGCTTCCTTATCCACCGACGCACTGACCACTGTCGTCGGCAGCCCGCGGCCCACTTCTTCGGCGTGGGAGGGGCCGGACAGCGCCACCATACGGGCGCCGGGCCGGGTATCTGACAATTTTTCGGCGATCAATTCGGTCAGCCGCCGCTTTCCGCTGATTCCCTTGGCGGCACAGGCGATCAACGGCCGCGCCGGCAAGCGGGCAGCGAACAATTCGGCCGTTTCCTCTATCGCGAATGAGGGAACCGCCACAATGGTCAAATCAGCTTCCGCCGCGCAACCGGGATCTGCCGTCAGATCAATGGCCGGCGGCACAGCTATCCCCGGCAGCAGCGTTTTATTCTCATCAAAACGGCGGATTGCATTGATTTCTTCTTTAAATGGACTCCAGGCCGATACGGTATGTCCGCAGCGGTTGGCCATAACGGCCAGCGCGATTCCCCAACCGCCGGTCCCCAGCACGGTAATTTTTGCCATATGATGCCGCCTTTCGGTTTTTGTTTGAAGCACAGGTATACAGTATGAAGTGATGTATGATCACTGAGCCTCTATTTAATATATATTTCTTATTGATATCAAATCCTATATTAATATCATGATAGCAATCGCATCTATTCCGCATCATTTATACTATGCTTCGCAAAACAAGGGCCCCATTATTAGTAAATATTATCAATTGATATCTTCGCTTTTTATATTTTATTATCATCTATACTATACCACGGAAAAGGCCTTTTTGCAAGAAATTTTATCCTCCGGAGATCCGGAAGGCGGATAAACACGCCATTTGAAAACTGACGCCGGTAAAACGGCGTCAGTTGTTTTTTTCTATTATATAACCAGCATCTTTAATGCGTTTTTTTTTTTTTTTTTTTTCTGCTTC
>WRDE01000148.1 GCA_009783605.1 Oscillospiraceae bacterium | reverse complement strand
TTATCCGGATCGGGACCCAGCTGCTCCGGGAGGAGGACGGGGTCTGTACCGTGCAGGTCTCGGTATCCGACACCGGCATCGGCATCAGCCCCGAACAGCAGGCCCGTCTGTTCAAATCCTTCCAGCAGGCCGAATCCCAGACCGCCCGCAAGTTCGGCGGCACCGGTCTCGGGCTGTCTATTTCCAAAAATATCGTGGATATGATGAACGGGGATATCTGGATCGAATCCGAGATCGGCGCGGGGTCGAAATTCGCCTTCACCGTTAAGCTCCGGCGCGGCGCGGAACCGGAAACCGCCGACCCCGACTGGGGCCCGCTCCGCATCCTCGCGGTGGACGACGACCATTACGTGACCGCCCATTTTGAGGTCATCGCCAAGGCGCTGGGGCTGTCCTGCGACACCGCCAAAAGCTATGAGGACGCCATGCGGCTGATAAAAGCCCGGGAAAGCTACAATTTTTGCTTTATCAACTGGAAGCTGCCGGACGCCGACAGTCTGGCGCTGGCCGGCAGCCTCCGGGCGCATTCCCCCGGCACCGCCGTGGTGCTGATCATTCCGGCCGCCGGCTGGATCACGATGCAGGACCGGGCGAAGCAGGCGGGAATCGAGACCTTCATCTCCAAACCCCTGTTCCCCTCGGCGATAGCGGATATCCTTAACGAATCCTCCGGCGGAAAACGGCGGGCGGAGGAGCCGCAGCCGGATCTGGCCGGACTATTCGCCGGGCGGCATATCCTGCTGGCCGAGGACGTCGAAATCAACCGCGAAATCGTGCTGGCGCTGCTGGAACCGACCGATGTTGAGATCGACTGCGCGGTCAACGGCCGGGAAGCCGCCGACCTGTTCGCGGCGGCGCCGGACAGATACGATATGATCTTCATGGACGTCCAGATGCCCGAAATGGACGGCTACGCCGCCACCCGGCAGATCCGCGGCATGGATATCCCCAAAGCCAAATCCATCCCCATCATCGCCATGACCGCCAACGTATTCCGGGAAGACGTGGAAAGATGCCTGAACGCCGGCATGAACGGCCATGTGGGGAAACCTTTGAATATGGATGAGGTGATGGGGCTGCTGAGGGAGCAATTCTCAATGCTGAATGCTTAATGCTTAATTAAAGCAATTATCAGTTTCAGGCAGGGCAACAGCATTTACTTATTAATAAGTAAATGCTGTTGCCCTGAGTTTCAGGGGCAGCTTTTGGCTGTCCTTGATTATTATGTTATAGAATAATGCGGCAACAAACTTTGCTGAAAATTGCATGAATTCAGCATTAAGCGTTCAGCATTTTGATTTCATTTATAAGCTCCGCTTTATCTGGAGGCTTTCCCCGCCTTACGAACACGCCGGCCGCCGCGTTGGCGGTGGCTATGCGTTCTGTCGGGTTCAGGCCGGCTAAGCGGGCGGCTAAGTATCCGGCGCTGAAATTGTCGCCGGCGGCGGTGGTTCTCACCGGGTTTTCGCAGAACCGCTGGGGCAGCGCGGCGCTGCCGTCCTCCGCCGCCGATACCGCGAATCGGGGGGTATGCACTAAGATTTCATCCAAGGCCAGCACCCGCCGCAGCGCTTCCGCGCACCGCCGGGCCGCGTCTATTTCACATTGGAAGGTGATGCTGTAGCTGCCGCACAGCAGCGCCGCTTCGTGGGCGTTCAGGCTCAGGGTCACCGGGTGCCGCCGGTTCAAGTCGGTCAGCTTTTCCATTGTGCGGCACAGCGAGGCGGCATCCCGCTTCCGGATATCCGCGAGATCGGTGAATATCCGCCGGGGGCGCCCGTCCTCCGGCAGCAGGCCGCCGATACCGTCCAAAATATCGTCGAACGCCGGCATATTTGACCAATATCCCAGCGCCACCGCGTCCTTATCCGCCAAAAGCTCCCGCAGCCGCCGCTCCGGCACCGCCGCCGTCAGCGTCGCCCATCCGGCGTCCATGATCTCCCGGATATACACAAATATCAGCTTGCCGTCCTCAAATTCCATGATATGGCTCACCGCCGGATCGCCGGCCGACATCACCGCGCAGACGCTCTCAAACTCCCGGAAAACCGGGTCGAGGGTATCCCGGCCGAACAGCCCGATCATTGCGGTGTCGATCCCCAGCTTGGCCGCGGCGTTGCCGGTATTGGCGGTGAATCCGCCGTAGGTGCGGCGTTTGCGCAGTATTTCGGCCGACACCCCGCCGGTTCCGCACCCGACGATCAGCTCGCCGAACCGCCCCAGCTGCTTATATTTCGTCAGCGCATCCTTCCCGGACCGGGATTCCACAATCTCCCAGACCTCGTCCACATACCCGTCAAACCCGAAAACCGCGCCGGCCGTCAACGACATAAGCGCGGTCCCGATTTTGGCGGGATCGATGTTTTTATAAGGGTTTTCCATACATGCGTTCACCTTCTCTGTTGCTGCTGGTTTATTATAGCATACAAAGGGGCTTTTGCCAATTGGAAATGTGCTTTTATTAGGGGCAATCTAATTTTGCGATGATATTCCACATCCACAAAATTAGATTGCTCTGTCCCCTCGCCAAAAAACCGCTTGTTTTTTCCGATTCCGTTTGCTATACTGTAGAAGATAAATTTCAAGGGAGGCCACCAGCATGTTCTGCGGACAATGCGGCGTTCAACTCGAGGCAGAGGACAGATTCTGCGGCGGCTGCGGGACGGCTGCCGATCCCGCTCCGCCGGCCGGTTCCTCGCGGTCAGTTCAGAGAAACCATCACAGGCTGATCGGCGTCATCACCTGCGCCGTCGCGGTTATTCTCGCTTTCGCGCTCCTCTCCGCGTTATGCGGAAGCGGTAACCATCTTGCCGGAACATGGGTAAACGGTACCGGCGACCTCTGTTTCGTATTCAACAAAGACGGCTCGTGTTTTTCGACAAAAAATCAGACCGCCATCCCCTCCGACGCGGTCTACTATCAAACATCCGCAAATAATATCATCATCTTTTCGGATATCAATCACTACCCCTATGACCCGGTAATATATAGAATTCTGGGGAGCAGGTTATATCTCACCGGAGTCGGTTTTATGGGGAACCCGGGATCCCGCGAATATGAATTCATACGGAGATAAACCATCAAACCACCCCGTATACCACCCGGTCAATACCGCTGTAATCCTTTACCGCGCTGATTGCGGTCAGCGCCGGCGCCATCAGCGCCATAACCGCTTCCGCCTGCCCGGCCCCGACCTCCACCGCGCAGCATCCGCCGGGCTTCAGCGCCGGCAGCCAGCGCCCGGCTATGGCGCGGTAAAATAACAGCCCGTCCTCCCCGCCGTCCAACGCCATCGCCGGTTCCCGCCGCACCTCCGGCATCAGATCCGGCAGCTCGGACGCGGGGATATAGGGCGGGTTGGAAACCAACAGGTCGTATTCGCCGAACCTCGCAGGATCGGCGGTCAGGATATCCGCCGGTATCACCGTCGTATCCCCTTCCGGATACCGCGCCGCGTTCCGGCGCAGATAGGCCAGCGCTTCCGGCGATTTCTCTATCAGCGTCACCTGCAGGTCGTCCCGACCTGTGGCGCCGGGGTACAGCGACGCGATGCCCAATCCGACACAGCCGGAGCCGGCGCACAGATCCAATACCCGCGGACGGCGAACCTGCCGCCCGGCCAGCCATTTTACGGCAGTCTCACACAGCAGCTCGGTTTCCGGGCGGGGAATGAGCACCCCCTCCCCTACCGCCAGCCGCAGCCGCAGAAAATCCCATTCCCCCAGAATATACTGGAGCGGCCGCCCGCCGATACGCTCCCGGACCGCCCGCTCCACCGCCGCGATATGCGCGGGAGCGACCGGCAGCCCCGCCGCCGCTTCCAACCGCCCGCGGCCGATACCGGCGAGATCCTCAACCAGACAGCGCGCCTCAAAAGCGGCATCCTCTCGGGCGATACCGCCGGCAGCCAACGCGGCGGCGGTGGAGTTCAATAATTCTTTAACAGTCATCATACAAAAATACACCAGGGGTTAGTGGATAGTGGATAGTGATTAGTGATTAGGTAACCACTAATCACTAACCTCAAGCGTTCCCGTCAACTCAGAAATGCTGCTCAACCTCTGTTCAACAGCGAACTGTTCCAGCCCCTCGATGATTTTGAGCATGGCGAACGGGTCGGCAAATGTCGCGGTACCTACCTGAACCGCCGCCGCGCCGGCTATCATCATCTCGGCCGCGTCGGACCAGGTCGTGATGCCGCCCATCCCGACCACCGGGATGCTAACCCGGCGCCAGACCTCATTGACCATCCGGATCGCCACCGGCAGTACCGCCGGGCCGGACAGCCCGCCCACGTTGTTGGCCAGCATGGGGCGGCGGGTGAGGTAGTTGATCCGCATACCGGTGATCGTGTTGATCAGCGACACCGCGTCAGCACCGGCGGCCTCGGTCGCCGCGGCGATATCGCCGATGGCGGTGACATTGGGGGATAGCTTGACCATTAGCGGCTTGGTACATTTATCCCGGACGGCTTTGGTGACCTGTCCCGCCGATGCGCAGGAGGTGCCGAAAGCGGCGCCGCCGTGGGCGACGTTGGGGCAGGAGATGTTCAGCTCGATAATATCCGCCGCTGTATCCGACAGCCGCTCGGCGATTTCGGCGTATTCGGCAACCGAAAAACCCGCGATATTGGCGACGACAACGGCCCCCTGCGCCTTCATCCAGGGCAGGTGATCGCGGATAAACACCTCCAGCCCGGGATTCTGCAGCCCGACGCTGTTGAGCATCCCGGCCGCCGTCTCATAAATCCGCGGGGGATCGTTGCCCTCCCGGGGCCGCAGCGTGGTGCCCTTGCAGCTGACCGCGCCCAACCGCGAAATCGGAAAAAATTCGGCGTATTCCCGCCCGTACCCAAAGGTACCGGAAGCGGCGATCACCGGATTTTTCAATGTGACGCCGCAGAGATTGATCGACATATCCATATGAAAAATTGCTCCTTATTCGTAGGGCGGGGGCTCTGCTCCCGCCGCGGGTGAGATCAAATTGATTAAAACGGCGGGAGCAGAGCCCCCGCCCTACGGCCAAATGATTTCCGCACTCTCAAATACCGGCCCGTCGGCGCAGACGCGGGTGTGACCGTTTTTGGTTTTGCATACGCACCCCAGACAGGCGCCGACGCCGCAGGCCATCCGTTCCTCCATTGAAACATAGCAGCGGATACCGTGCTCCGCCGCGATTTCCGCCACCCGCTTCATCATGACCGCCGGACCACAGGTATAGAGGATCTCAGCGGCGTTTTCGGCGAGGTGCCGCTCCAGCAGCTGGGTGGTAAACCCGTAAAAGCCCGCCGAGCCGTCGTCGGTGCAGAGCAGCGGCGCTTTCTCGGTGGCCGCCGCAAAATCCTGCTGCAAAATCGCCGATTTGCCGCCGCGGAAGCCGGTGATTACGGCGGCATTTTCGCCATAGTACTGCGCCAACGGCAGCAGCGGCGGGGTCCCGATGCCGCCGCCCACCAATACGGCCCGGGATGATGGCTCAACCAACGGCCAGCCCCGGCCCAGCGGTCCGATCAGGTCGAGGGATTCGCCGGTCTGCCGCTGCGCCATCTGGGCGGTGCCGCCGCCCCGCACCTCAAAAATCAGCCGCAGCTGCCCGGATTCTTTATCAATTCCGGCAATAGAGATCGGGCGCCGCAGGGTGTGCGCGCCGCAGCGGATATTGACAAACTGGCCGGGCGCGGCAAGTGCGGCGATCGGCGTATCCAACAAAATATCCCAAACGCCGGGGGCGATCTCCCGCCGGGCAGCGATGACGGCGGTGTGCTGGATGTAGTGAGGAGCAGTCATTGTTTTTTGTTCCTTTTTCAAGTA
>WRDE01000147.1 GCA_009783605.1 Oscillospiraceae bacterium | reverse complement strand
TGCCAGTCGGTATTATAAAAATAGTCTTCGGAATCATGCCTTTCGCCGTTCGGCGGCCAGTATGACCGGGTGTAAAGACCGTTTTCATCATAGCCCGCAATCAGACAGGACATCGGCTGTTTTTCGGTGATCCCGAAGCCGATGACCGGGCGGCCGCGGTCAATCGATCGTTTGATTTTGTCCAAACAGGCCGCTTTATCGGTTACCGCCTCACCGTTTATGTATTCGCTCTCATAACCGAACGCCTCGAAGGTGCGGGCGGGGATCTCGGGGATGATGCCGACCTCGTCACAGCAAGAGATAAATTTCCAGGGGAAACACAGGCCGGCGCCGCTGAGAGCGAACACCTCATCCTCTTCAACCGGGTCGCCGATATACGCCATCAGCCGGATGACCGCGCCGATATAGCATACCGCCGAAGGGTGGCCATACCACATGGCGGGAACGCCGGGCAGGATTTTTTTGCCGCTCATCACAACGCGCCCTCGCTTTATAATTATACTATTTACATCTAATTTTAATTTTCCACAAACAGCGGCATAAAGCCCAGGCTGTCTCCCGAAATCAGACGCAGCGCCATGCCCTCTGTCTTTCCGGTCACCGCCCGCCGGATACCGGAGCCGTGGATGTGTCCATAATATACCCGGTCGATCTGATACTCCTTAAGAACATCCCATATTTCCTCGCAGACCGCGTCGGCGTATATCGGCGGGTAATGCAAAAACACGATCGGCTTGCGCCCGAGCCTGACGGCGCTCTGGATCGACTTGGTCAGCCGTCCGACCTCCCGCAGCAAAATCTTGCGGCTGCTGTAGGATTCGGCATCAAAAAACCAGCCGCGGGTACCGCAGACGGCGATGCTCTCCCCTATCGGTATGCAGTTGTTATGCAGCAGCTTCAAGGTGGTAAAGCCGCAGCTTTTCCAGAAAAGCTCTATCTTCCGTCGGGTATCCCACCAATAGTCGTGGTTGCCTTTTACGATAATTTTGGTGCCCGGAAGCGCGTCAAGAAACGCGAAATCCGCCCGGGCTCCCTCGAGGGTCATGCCCCAGGAGATATCGCCGGCGATCACCGTCGTGTCTTCCTCGGTGAGCATCAACTGCCAATTTTCCTCCAACCGCTCGGTATAATTGTCCCATCCGTTGAAATCGTCCATCGGTTTGTCGGTTCCGAATGAGAGATGCAGGTCAGCTATCGCAAACAAAGCCAAATCGTATCGCTCCTTTACATTTTGATTAAAAAATCCTTTATTTTATACCAATCCCAGCCGCTCACAAACCATCCGGCTCATCTCATCGCGGCCGCAGATCGCGGTAAAACGCGGCGTCCGGCCGCGCAGCGACCCCAACGGTTCCGGTACCAGCCAGCCGGAGAGCCGGTGCAGCTCTTCCAACTTTTCAAATTCATCCAGCCCGCCGAAATCCCCTTCGAAAGCCTCCAGCACGCTGGCCGGAAATTTATAAGGATTCGCGGTGGAAACGACCACCGCCGGCGTGCTGTCGCCGGTTTCCCGGCGGTATGCGCGGCAGACATGCATCGCCACCGCCGTATGGGTATCCATCAGATAGCCCTCCCGGCGGAAGGTATCGCGGATCGCCTGCGCCGTCCCGGCCTCATCGCACCACCCGCCGGCAAATTCCGTTTGCAAAGCCCGCCGCATCTCCGGAGTCACCGTGTAACTGCCGGCTTCGGTCAACGCATCCATCAGCCGGTTCACTTCGTTACTGTCGCGGCCGGCCAATTCAAACAGCAGTCGTTCCAGATTCGATGAAATCAGGATATCCATCGAAGGCGACGAAGTGGCGTAAAACGGCCGGTTGCGGTCATATTTTCCCGTCCGGATAAAATCGGTCAGCACATTGTTTTTGTTGGAAGCGCAGATCAGCCGTCCGATCGGCACCCCCATCTTTTTCGCGTAATATGCCGCCAAAATATTGCCGAAATTCCCGGTCGGCACCACAGCATTTATTCTATCGCCATTCTGAATTACACTATTTGCAATCAAGTCGCAATAGGCCGACAGATAATAGACGATCTGCGGTACCAGCCGCCCCCAGTTTATCGAATTGGCCGAAGAAAACGCCATCCCGTTCCGCGCTAATTTTTGCAGCATTTCCGGATCGGTAAAGATGCGTTTCACGCCGGTCTGTGCGTCGTCAAAGTTGCCACGGACGCCATATACGCCGACATTGCCGCCTTCCTGCGTGGTCATCTGCAGCTTTTGCAGCGGCGAAACGCCTTCATTGGGAAAAAACACCAGTATCTCACTGCCCGGCTCATCCCGGAATCCTTCCAGCGCCGCTTTACCTGTATCGCCGGAGGTGGCCACCAGCACGATCGTCTTTCTTCCGTCACACTCTTTTTTCGCGGCTGTTCTCATGAGATGCGGCAGCATTTGCAGCGCCATATCTTTGAACGCGCAGGTCGGCCCGTGCCACAGCTCCAGCATATGAATATTTTCTTCCAACCGCATTAACGGCGCCGTCGCTCTATGCCGGAACCCGCCGCCATACGCCGCTTCGGTACAGCTTTCTATTTCTTCTATGGTAAAATCTGTCAGAAACCGGCTCAACACCGCAACAGCACGTTTTTTGTAATCCGCTTGAATTAACGCTTCCCATTCCCTTTTTTCGATCGGCGGAAATTCCGCCGGGACAAAAAGCCCTCCCTCGTCTGAGATACCTTTTTTTATCGCTTTCGCGGCGTTTATTTCAATTTCTGTGTTCCTTGTGCTTGTATACTTCACGATTGTCATTCCTTTTCTTTTGATTGTCGATCATATAATTCAGTTGTTTTTTCTTTTCATTTATATGAATATTTTTTCATCCTTCATATATACTACACGATATTTATTATTTTGTCAAAGCCGATTGAAAAAATCGTAACAATTACCGAAAAACAGACGTTCCAATAACGCCGGCTGGTAATTTTTGCGATATAAATACTCCGCAAATAACGCGGCGGCACCGATCCCTTTCCATTCCGGCGGTATTTCTGTGCCGTCTAAATCAAATCCTATTCCGAGAGTGGATTCGCCGCCCAGCGTCCAGATATGATGCGCGTGCCGCTCCGCCTGCTCAAATGTCTGCGCGTCCATGAATTCGCCGGCCATATTCAGGCCGATAAGCCCGCCGCGCCGGATAATTTCAAGGATCTGGCTGTCCTGCAAATTCCGGGGGTGATTGTATATTTTGGCGGACATGGAGTGGCTGGCAATAAAGGGCTGCCGGCACAGTTCCGCGGCATCCCAAAAGCCCCGTTCGTTCAAATGGGATACGTCCGGAACCATTCCCGACTTTTCCATCTGCCGGACAACATCCTTCCCGAAGTCTGTCAGCCCTTCTGCATTTCCGGACAGACATCCGTGTCCCAATCTGTTGGACCCGTTCCATGTGAGGGTGATGATTCTGACTCCCATTTCGCGAAAAAAGTTGAGATTCCTTATATCATAACCAAGTGCGGCGCCGTTTTCCAACGCCAAAACAGCGGTGCATTTCCTTTTTGCCTTATCCTTATTGTCACTCTCTCCTTTTTCTTTTATGATATCCTCTAATTTTTCTCTCGTTTTCCATATATGTAATGCCTCCGGAAATTTTTTTTCCTGTTTATGTATATATGCTAAAGCGGCAGCAGCTTCTCTAAAAGCAGCTGCCTTTTCTATCTCATCAGCAACAGGATCATCCGGCGTCCACATGGCAAACACCTGTATCCAGCATTCATATATTTTACCGCGTTCCAGATCCACATGATATGCATTTTTTAACAGGTCCGATTTATCTTTGTAACAGTTATACAGCGTATCGCAGTGCATGTCAAATAGTTTCATCCCATTTTCCCCATTACACATTTTCTCGAGCACAAATATTCCAGTATTTACAATCACATTTATATGCTCTTGTCATTTGTATGCCGCCGCTGCGCGGCCGTCAGCTATATCGAGAAGTGCATCCCTTCCGTCTCAAACGCGTTCCGGATATGGTCCAGCTCTACCGTCTTCATCGGGTTATTGCGTTCGGTCAATATCTCAATCACATCAAATCTCGGTTGCAGATCATGTGAATTGCATTGTAAATAGTGCAACGCCGTCTTGGCGATCTTGCTTTGTTTTGCGGCGGTCACGGTTTCTCTCGGGGCGTATGCCGCGCTTTCGCTGCGGGTTTTCACTTCCACAAAGACAATATATTTTTTATCCGCCGCAATTATGTCAATTTCACCGAAACGGGAACGGTAATTCGAGGCGATAATCCGATATCCCTTTTCCCGCAAAAAGCGGGCCGCTATCACTTCACCAGCCGCGCCTTTTGAAATATCCGTCATTATCGTCTCTCCTCCATTGTGTAGATTATATCTTACCAAGAAAACTCAAACGGTGTATCGCGCAGGGGCCGTATTGCCGTATCGCCTGGGTATGCGCTTTGGTGGCATAACCTTTATGTTGTGCGAAACCATATTCGGGGTATTGCGCGTCCAACAAACACATCTCCCGGTCACGCGAGACTTTCGCGAGGATAGACGCGGCGGCGATCGAGGCGGACAGGGTATCTCCGCTTATGAGACATCGCGTGGGGACCGTCAATTCGGGGGCTTTATTGCCGTCGATCAACACCAAATCCGCTTGAAAATCCAACCTTTCGACGGCTCTTTTCATCGCCAGCATCGTAGCCTGCAATATATTTATGTTTTCAATTTCTTCCACTCCCGCGCTGGCTATGCTGTAAGCCAGCGCTTTTTCGCGGATACTGTCGAAGGCTTTTTCCCGTTTCACGATCGAGAGCTTTTTGGAATCATTGAGCCCTTCCGGCAGATTTTCTGGATCCAATATGACCGCGGCGGCATAAACCGGGCCAGCCAGCGGTCCGCGGCCGGCTTCATCCACACCGCATAGTACCGGATGCCCTTCCAGCCGGATGGCTGCATCAAATTCATGCAAAACCTCGCTTGTAAACCGGGTTCCGTCGCTCATCGAAAAACTCCTCTAAGATTTTATATTTATTTCATTTCAAATTATACTATCAGCATTTCATGAGGCGTCTTCTGTTCGGCGCCGCCGCGCGTCATGTCGGGTATTCCAGTGTGATGCGCCCCATACGACCGGCGCGGAATTCGTCCAATACCATTGCCGCTGCCCGTTCGCCATCCACCTTGCCGCCCCGTTCCAGCATTCCTCTCCGTCTGCCGATCAATTCCAGCAAAACGGCGCCGTCAATTCCGGCATCATGCTGGTTTTCATCTCCGCCATCATGCCGGTTTTCGTCTGTCTCGTGTCGTTCTTCATGTATATTGCCATTCTGCCCTGCGGACTCATCGTCATCTTTCGCGGATTCATCTATTTTTGCCGTCCGGCCGCATTGACTTATCTCTTGCTGAGAAAGGCCGTATCTGGCGGATATATTTCCCGCGTTTTTTATACATAAATAGGATAGCAGCGCTCCGGCCAGCTCTTCGCCGTCCAAAATCCGGTCGCGGATCGCGCCGGTAAACGCCAGAAAACGCGCCGCCTGCTGATCCTCAAATTTTGGCCAAAGGACACCGGGCGTATCTAACATTTCAACGCCGCGTTCCGGAACAAACCACTGGTTGGCCCGGGTCACACCCGGCCGATCCTCCACTTTCGCCTTGCTGTTTTTCGCCAGCCGGTTGATCAGAGAGGATTTTCCCACATTCGGAATACCGGCCACCATCCCCCGGATCGCGCGCCCCGTCATCCCTTTCTCCTGCCACCCCTCAATCTTATCCGCCAGCACTTTCCGCATCAACGGGATCAGCGCTGCCACACCCTTACCGCTTTTGCAATCCGCCGCCATCGCGGCGATCCCGCGTTGACAGCGGCCGTGGAGGGTGCAGGGAGCCGGCTGCGACCTATTTTGATGAC
>WRDE01000146.1 GCA_009783605.1 Oscillospiraceae bacterium | reverse complement strand
TCCGGATTGTGATATTTTACCGGAGTCGGCAGATCGCCGGTAAAAATCTCCGGCGCGTCATGATAGGCCGCCATCAACACGGTCAGACCCACGTCAGCCGACCCGCCGAACCGGCGGTTATGCAGCAACGCCAGCACATGAGCCAGCACCGTCACGTCATACGCGTGCTCGCAGACGGATTCCGGCCGGGTATTGCGCATCAGCGACCAGCGCTGGATATATTTCATACGGGACAGCATCGCGAAAAAATGATAAGCCACAGGACACCTCCTATTTAATTGAAAATTGAGAATTGAGAATTGAAAATTAATCTGGTGGGATAAAATTTTTATTTGTTGCGGCCGCCGGTGGATTGTAGTCATTGTGTTTTTATAGACAAACAATCCGTAGGGCGGGAGCTCGCCCCCGCTGCGGGAACATCCATCGGGGACTAAAGGCTTATATAATTGAAAATTATTTGAAATACAGCCGGGCGAAGATATGTTCTAATCATAACATAATAATTTGGTGTTGGCAAGTGGGTTTTTGAACAAATGTTTTGTTCTTTTGGGGAAATGAAGCGGCCGCTCTCTTTTGAGGGCGGCCGCTTTTTCATGTTTGGTTATCATTTCCGTGGAAATTCAGTAATCTTCCCGACCAGCATCTGCAATATCAGCCGGGCGTCGGTGATGGTGACGCCGCCGACGCCGTCCACGTCGGCGAGATCCTGCTCGGCTTCGGTCAGCGTGATTTTTTCGACCAAGTGCTGCAGCACCAACCGGGCGTCGTCAATACGAAGTACATCGCCGCCGCTGACCTGCCCGAGATTGGGCGGCACCGCCGGGGCGGTGGGGCCGGTCGGCTCGGTCGGTCCGGTGGTCGGATCAGTCGTGGGATCGGTGGTCGGATCGGTGGTGGGATTAGTCGTCGCTTCGGTTGTCGCTTCGGTGGTTTTGGCGGGGTCCTCCGACAGCGAACCCCAGCCGGCGGCGAATTTGCCGCCGATCAGCAGTTGGATGCCGCGGATAAAGACCACGCCGGAGCTGCCGTTATAGACGTCGAGCGCCGGGCCGGCACCGCTGCGGTCGAGATAGATCCCGTTCAGCTCTTCTACTATACGGAGAGTATATTCGCCGTCAATATTATCCCGCCCGAAAATATTTCCGTCTGAGCCGGGGAACTGGAAATTATCGTCATAGGGACGCCAGCGCGGGCCGTATCCGCTGTCGCCGTTGCCGCGGGTGCTGGTGAAATTGAAGGGGTTGTCAAGACTGTGATCATCCGCCCAGCCCTGATCGTCATAGGAATAGGTGTATTCGTCGGTCCACCAGCTGAATTTGGTCCAGCTGGTTCCTTCCGCGTCGAAAATGACCGTTACGTTGTCGTATTTGGTCGTGTCCGCACCGTCGAAATAGATGTGGATCCAGTCGCCGTGTGAGCCCTCGCCGGCCATTTGGATGGCGTCGGAGCCGAGGTGACTGGCCAGAGAACCGTCGCCCCATGCCGAGCCTTGGATCCGCACCGAGATCGGATAGTCCTCCTCCGCCGTAGTCGTGATCATCATCGCGCCGGCGGCGACCATCAGCAGTATTGCCAAAACCGCGAACAGGGATAACGTTTTCTCTTTCATACTGCACTTTTTCCTTTCTTTGATAACATGATTTTTAGCACAAATCCAAAACAACCTGCCGGTACGCGGAAAAATTCAAAACTTATCCACGAACAGTACATCAACTAAATTGTACTACCCTTCGCCGCCTTTGTCAATCACTCTATTATCTAAATTATAGCAGGATTATGATTTTCTAAGGGTAGGAGTTGAGAGTTGAGAGAGGAGACTCGAAAATATTTTTACAAAATTTAAAAATATACCTTGACAGATGAAGTATCTTGTGCTATATTGTATCTGACGGAACGAAATTGTCTGTCAATAGACCGAAAGGAGCGGCGGGTCATGTCGATTACATCCGATCTGATACGCGGACACACCGATACCATCATCCTGGCGCATTTGAGCCGGGGCAACAGCTATGGTTATGAGATCAACAAAGCCATTCTCACCGCCACCGGCCGCCGGTACGAGCTGAAAGAGGCGACGCTGTATACCGCTTTCCGGCGGTTGGAGGAGGCCGGCTGTATTGTCTCCTACTGGGGGGATGAAACCACCGGCGCCCGCCGGCGGTATTATGCCATCACGCCATACGGGCGGGAAACCCATACCCGGTTAGTGGCCGAATGGCAGGAGGCGCGGGAGTTGATTGCTGCGCTGATCGGGGAGTGAGCAGTTGACAGTTGACAGGTTACAGGTTACGGGTTACAGTTGACAATTATTTTTTAAAAGAGGGTGGTAAAACAACATGGAGAAGCGGTTAAACGAGTATATCCAGAATTTGTTCGCCGGCGCGCCTAAGACACAGGCTATGGCCGAGCTGCAGGTGGAGATGGAGCAGAATCTGTTAGAAAAATACCGGGATCTGTTAGAGTCCGGTATGTCGGAGGAGGAGGCCTACGGCGCCGCGGTCGGCAGTATCGGCGACATCAGCGGATTGATCGGCGAGGTTATGCCGGAAAAGATCCCGTCGGCTTTTGAGGCGGAACGCAGACAGAAGGTGCGTTCGGGGATTCTGGTCGCGGCGGCGGTGATGCTGTATATCCTGTCGGTGGTGCCGGTGATTATCCTCAGCATGTTCGAGTTGGAGATATTCGGCGTGGTGGCGATGTTTGCGATGATCGCGCTGGCTACCGGGCTGCTGATTTTCAACAGTATGACCAAGGTCAAATATCTGCGCAGCGACCAGACCATGACCGGCGACTTCCGCCGCTGGCGGTATCAGCGGGAACATAGCCGCAGCGGATTGCGGGTATTGGTTGTGGCGCTGACCATCATCATTATCTTCGCGATCCTCGCCGGTACCATTATCGCGGTATCCCTGTTTTCCGGCGGCTGGGACTGGCTCGACCGGTGGATATCCGACGAAAAGCTCACTGGGGAATATATGGTTACCCGAACTGTTAGCATTGACCAACCGGTAGAGGATATCGACATCAGCTGGGTCAACGGCGAGGTATTAGTGGTGCCTTCCACGGGCGACCGGGTGGAGATTATCGAACGCTGCCAGCGGGAGCTGGACGAACGGGAACAGATGAGCTATACCGTCAGCGGCGGCAAGCTGAAGGTGAAGTTTCATGAGAGCAGAATCGGGTGGCTCAGGAGGATGCCGCGCAAAAAGTTGGAGATACAGGTACCGGCGGGACAGCTGGAACTGCTGCGCCGGCTGTATATCGACGCGGTTTCGGCCGATGTGACGGTATCTGTCGGCGCCGAAGAGATGACGGTACACAACGTATCCGGCCGGATCGATATACAGGGGGCGGACGCCGGGTCGATACGGATCAATACCGTCTCCGGAAACGTGCAGGCAGAAGGTACCGCCCGGTCGGTCAACGTGCACTACGTCTCGTCGCGGATCCAGTTGGCCGGCGCGTTTGACGAGATAAAAACCGACGGCGTATCCGGCGGCCTGACCGTCGAAAGCCGGATCTGCCCGTCAAAAATTACCTCCCATACCGTCAGCGGCGACGTCAAACTGACCATCCCGGAAAACAACGGGTTTTCGGTCAAATTCAATAAGGTTTCCGGCAAGCTGAACTGCGATTTCCCGCTGATGAACAACAAAACCTACAAAGAAGGCGGCGCGGATTTTTCGTTCGACACGGTGAGCGGGGATGTGACGATTCGCAGGAGTGGCGAGTGATTAGAAAAAAGCATCCGGCGGGGTTTTTCCGCCGGATGCTTTTCTTGACTTTTTTAGGGGTTTTTAGTATAGTATTGAGTGTAAAAAATAAAAAAAGGAGCATATCACCCATGATCAATCTCCCTAAAATATTCGGCTGCATGGTGTTCGGCGACGAGGCGATGCGGCAGCGGCTGCCGGCTGAGACGTATGCCGCGCTCAAGCGCACGACGGGAGCCGGACGGTCGCTCGACCCGGCGGTGGCTGATGTGGTGGCCGCGGCGATGCGGGACTGGGCCTGTGAGCAGGGGGCGACCCATTACACCCACTGGTTCCAGCCGATGACCGGCATCACCGCCGAGAAGCACGATAGCTTCCTTTCGCCGGCTTCTGACGGGGCCGGACGGGTCATTATGGAGTTTTCGGGGAAGGAATTGGTCAAGGGCGAATCCGACGCGTCCTCCTTCCCGTCCGGCGGGCTGCGCGCCACCTTTGAGGCCCGGGGCTATACCGCCTGGGACCCCAATTCCTACGCATTTATCAAGGACAACACCCTGTGCATCCCCACCGCGTTCTGCTCCTACGGCGGCCACGCGTTAGACAAAAAAACCCCGCTGCTGCGGTCGATGGAGGCGCTGAACCGCCAGGTGCTGCGGATTCTGCGGCTGTTCGGGCATGAGGACGTCACCATGACCCGGGCCAGCGTCGGCGCCGAGCAGGAATATTTCTTAGTGGACCGGGCGGCGTATCTGCAGCGCCGGGACCTGCTCTATACCGGGCGCACCCTGTTTGGGGCGAAGCCGCCCAAGGGACAGGAGCTGGACGACCACTATTTCGGCAACATCAAGCCCCGGGTGCTGGCGTTTATGAAGGAGCTGGATATCGAGCTGTGGAAGCTGGGGATCATGGCCAAAACCGAGCACAACGAGGCCGCGCCCGGCCAGCATGAGCTGGCGCCGTTCCACACCACCATCAACCTCGCCACCGACGACAACCAGCTGACGATGGAGATGATGAAAAAGGTGGCCGGCCGGCACGGATTGGTCTGCCTGCTGCACGAAAAACCCTTCGCCGGCGTCAACGGGTCGGGCAAGCATATCAACTGGTCGATCGCCACCGACGGCGGCGTCAACCTGTTCGAGCCGGGCGAGACGCCGCATGAGAACGCCCAGTTTCTGCTGTTCCTCTGTGCCGTGGTCAAGGCGGTGGACGACTATCAGGATCTGCTGCGGATTTCGGCGGCCACTGCCGGCAACGATCACCGGCTCGGCGGGGCGGAGGCGCCGCCGGCGGTGGTGTCGCTGTATCTCGGCGAGGAGCTGACCGAGATATTGGATTCGCTGGAATACGACAATTCCTATACCGGGCGGGAGCGGGCGGTGATGAAGATCGGCGTCCATACCCTGCCCCGGTTCCCACGGGACACCACCGACCGCAACCGCACCTCTCCCTTCGCCTTCACCGGCAACAAATTCGAGTTCCGGATGGCCGGCGCCCCGATCTCGATCGCCGAGCCCTGTATCGTGCTGAACGCCGCGGTCGCCGAGGTGCTGCGCCGGTTCGCCGATATGTTGGAGACCGCCGGAAACTTTGAGGAGGCGCTGCCGGCGCTGATAAAATCCACCGTCCGCGCCCATAAGCGGATCATCTTCAACGGTAACGGCTACGACGGCGGCTGGCCGGCTGAGGCGGCCCGGCGGGGGCTGCTGAATCTCCCGACGACCCCCGAGGCGCTGACGCAGTTTACCGCCGATAAAAATATCCGGATGTTCACCGCTCAGAAGGTGCTTTCCGAAGCCGAAATACGCGCCCGGAAGGAGATTTTGTTGGACGGCTATAACAAAACCGTGACAATTGAAGCGCTGACCATGTTAGAAATGGCCCAGCGGCAGATTCTGCCGGCGGCGATCACGTATCTGAAGGAGCTGAGCGAAACGGCGGCGGCCAAAAAAGCCGTGCTGCCCAACGTCAACTGCTTCGTCGAGGAAACGCTGGTAGAAAAACTGAGTTTTCTGACTACCGGGGCCTACAAGCGGATACAGGATTTAGAAAAAACGGCCGGCGGCGCGAAGGCATATACCGGAATTCCGGAGCAGGCGGAATATATCCGGAAAAACATCCTGCCGGCAATGGCCGAACTGCGGGCGGTGGCGGACGAG
>WRDE01000145.1 GCA_009783605.1 Oscillospiraceae bacterium | reverse complement strand
TCGCTGAAGATGGAGGGGATCTCCTATATCGCCGGGGCCGACCTGCCCTGCGTGATCGTCAACATACAGCGGGCCGGGCCGGGGCTGGGCGGTATCCAACCCTCCCAGGCCGACTATTTCCAGGCCACCAAGGGCGGCGGCCACGGGGATTACCGCTGTATCGTCTACGCGCCGTCCACCCTGCAGGAGGCGGTGGATCTGGTACAGCTGGCTTTTGACAAGGCCGACGAGTACCGGACGCCGGTGATGATCCTCGGTGACGGGCTGATCGGCCAGATGATGGAGCCGGTCACCTTCGGCGAGCATGAGCCGGTCGAGGCCGAAAAGCCCTGGGCCGCCACCGGCTGGGATCGGGTGAGCCGTCCCCGGGCGGTTATCAATTCGCTCAGCTTAGACGCCAATGAGCTGGAGCGCTGGAACATCGAGCGGCAGAAGCGCTACCAGTTGATTCAGGAAACTGAAGTCAAATATACCACTATGAACGCCGAGGCGTGCGATATTTTGGTGGTCGCCTACGGCTCGGTGGCGCGGATCATGCGGTCGGTGGTGGACAGCAGTATCGCCGGCGGCGATACTGCGAATATCGGCCTGTTCTGCCCGCTGACTTTGTGGCCGTTTCCGGAAAAGGAGCTGGCGGCATTGGCCAAAGGGAAAAAGGCCGTCGTCTGCGTCGAGATGTCCGCCGGACAGATGCTGGAGGATGTCAAGTTGGCGGTGATGGAGGCCGCGCCGGTCAAATTCTATGGCCGGATGGGCGGCGTGGTGCCGACCGCCGAGGAAATCTATGAACATATCAAAGGATTGGAGGTGCTGTAGGTGGAAGTTTTCAAAAAGACAACAATGCTGACCGATACCCCTTTCCACTACTGTCCCGGCTGTACCCACGGCATCACCCACCGGTTGGTGGCCGAGTGTATCGAGGAGCTGGGCATGAGCGAACAGTGTATCGGCGTCGCGCCGGTGGGGTGTGCGGTGCTGGCGTATAACTATTTCAACTGCGATATGTATGAGGCGTCTCACGGCCGCGCCCCGGCGGTGGCCACCGGCGTCAAGCGGGTGCATCCCGACAAGTTAGTGTTCGCCTATCAGGGGGACGGCGATCTGGCCTCGATCGGCATCGCCGAGATCATCCACGCGGCGGCCCGGGGCGAAAACATCTCGATATTCTTCATCAACAACGCCATATACGGTATGACCGGCGGCCAGATGGCCCCCACCACCCTGATCGGCCAGGTGGCGACTACCGCGCCGGCCGGGCGTGACGAAAAGCTCAACGGGATGCCGCTGAACATGGCCGAGCTGCTGGCCACCGTCCCCGGCACGTCGTATATCGAGCGGGTGTCGGCTTGCAGCATCAAGGGGATCATCGCCACCAAGAAGGCCGTCAAAAAGGCGCTGCAGAACCAATTGGACGGCAAGGGCTTTTCGCTGGTTGAGATTTTATCCACCTGCCCTACCAACTGGCGGATGACGCCGGTGGATGCGATGAAATGGGTGGATACCGAGATGGTCAAGCAGTTCCCGTTGGGGGTTACCAAAGACAAGGGGGCGGAATAGATGTATAAATTAATACTCGCCGGATACGGCGGGCAGGGGATGCTGCTGGCGGGCCAGATGCTGGCTTTTGCCGCCATGACCGACGGCATGAACGTGATCTGGCTGCCCTCTTACGGCCCGGAGATGCGGGGCGGCGCGGCCTCCTGCTCGGTCGTCATTTCGGAAAAGCCGGTCGGCAGCCCGGTGGTGCAGAACGCCTGTCTCGTGGCCGCCATGAGCCAGCCGGCGTTGGATAAATACCACGGATCGGTTGCGCCCGGCGGGATTTTGCTCTATAACAGCGCGTTGGTCACCGTCGCCGAAAAACGGGACGGCATCCAGTATGCCGGCATCGACTTTTCCGAGCTGACCCATCAGTTGGGCAACCCGAAGGTGTATAATATGATCGTGCTGGGCGCTTTGAATGAGCTGCTGCAGTGCGTCAGCATCCCGGCGCTGCACGCGGCGTTAGAGGACAAGTTCGGCGGCAAGAAGGCGGAGCTGATCGCGCTGAATGAGATGGCGATTGAGGCCGGGGTTGCGGCGGCGAAAAAGTTTTCATGAAAAAAATATTTTCCGCTTTCGCATCGGTGGTGTATATTCTTTTTTTGATACTCACCGCTGTCATTCTAATAATCGGCATAACGTTATTTGTAGTTGATAAGGACATAAATATAGAAGGCACAATGGCGGCAATGTTGCAGGCATTTGTCTTTTTCTACTTAGCCGTCATCGCCATTGGCTTTATCTGCGCCGCCATCCAGGGATTGAGCTTTCTTATTGAGGTAAAAAAGCTTTTTGGCTGGAAACCGCTCCTGTTGCATTTCTTCGGTGGTCTGGCCGCCGGGATTGCCGTTGCTTTTATTTTGGACATAGTTATGTACCCTCTTTTAAATAAAGCTTCCAATGCTAACATCTTGTTTTACCCGATAATTTTTCCTTTTTTATCGGTGCTCCTTTTGCTCGGAAAATCAAAAAAAGAAGAAAAAGAGGACGAAGAAGAAATAAAGTAAGTACAGTAAAGGGGAGGCGGCCTTTTTGGCCGCCTCCCCTTTGTTTGCTCTACTTTATTACCAGATCATCTTCTGTATAGTATCCCGAATCGATCAGTACCTCTTTATAATTGTCTTTCGTGACCACCAACGGCCTGCATTTATAGGCCGGAACAGTGAATTCCCATTCCCCGTAGCCAATGGTTACGGTACCGTTTACGGTAACCGGTTTCCCCTGCAAAATTTCATCCGCCATTCTGATAACGCATTCACACATATACGGGCTGTCCCAATACAGCGACATCGACTGCAGCCCAAGAATTATTCTTTTAACCGCCGTTATATCGCAGTCCAATCCGGTGATGACTGGAATATTATCTGTGGTATAGCCGGCACCTTTCAGCGCCTCGATAACGCCCTGGGCGGTGGAATCGTTGGAGCATAACACCGCGTCTAACCTTACTTTATCCGGGCCGTAATTGTTGGCGGAAATTAGATATTCCATACGTTCCTGCGCTCTTTGCGAACTCCAGCCCACGGTCGCTACATGCGTTATTTCGGTTTCTCCGGATTTGCAAACTAACTTGCCGCTGTTGAGATACGGCCGCAATATTTCCATCGCGCCGCCGTAGAAGAAATTGATGTTGTTGTCCCCCGGATCACCGGTGAAGAATTCGATGTTGAGTGGCCCATTGGCGTTTTTCAGATCCAGCGCGTCCGCGATATACTGTCCCTGGAGCCGGCCCATTTCCCAAAGATCAAAGGGGATATAATAGGATACGACGTCGCTGGGTACGATTGTGGAGCCATACGCGATGACCGGGATATTTTTCGCTTTCGCTTTGGCCAGCACATCGGTCAGTTCCCACCCGGCGTATGACGCGACAATCAACACATCGCAGTCATTGGCGATCATGTTTCGGATCTGCTCAATTTGTAATGTTATCCCATCATAATCAAAATTCGCGTATTGCAGTTCCACTTGATAACCGAGATTTTCAAAGGCCTGCTTCATATTCGCGCCATCCTCATTCCAGCGCTGTAAATCCCTTGTCGGCAGCGAGATCCCCACCCTCATTGAGACTACGCCGCCCTCCAACAGCTCCACCGGCTTGCCGACGATATGCTGCAAGATCAGCCGGGCGTCGCCGATATCCACTTTGCCGTTGGCGTTGACGTCGGCGGCCCGGCGCTGGTCTTTGGTCAGGCTGATCTTGCCGACAAGGTGCTGCAGAACCAACCGGGCGTCACTGATGTCCACGCCGCCGCTGCTATCCACGTCCCCCGGAATGATTTCGTCCGCCGATACCGGCAGGATGGAGAGCGCTCCGGTCAGGAGTATGGCGGTCAGGAGTATGCCGAGTATGCGGGTGAGTGTGGTTTTTTGCATGATGCAGTCCTTCCTTCAATATGAATTTGAGTTACCCCATTTATTTCAAAAAATGGGGTAACTCGCGTTTATTAGTCGTATACCAAATCCTTGATACCGTCGGAATCGATATTGCTGCTGTCGTACCATTTCGCGCCGCTGTCAACGAATTCGCCGGGAGAGGGTTTGCCTTCGGACGCGTCAAAGGCCAGTTTGACCGCCAGATAGCCCATCTGGAAGGGATCCTGGGTGACCGAGCCGAAGAACCAGCCTTCTCTGACGGCGCGCTTCTGATTGTAACCGGCGTCAAAACCGATGGCGATAATGTCCTTGTATTTGCCGTCTCCAAATTCTTTGCCGCCGTCCGAAGCGGCCAGTATGCCCTCGACGGCACCTTCGTTAGAACCGAAGATAGCGGCGAGGCCGGGTGTTTCCAATAGCGTCTCGGCAGCCTCTCTTAGGCTGTAATAGTCTGTGCTGGACGGTACCCTGACAACGATCTTGACTTTGGCTTCCGCGTTGTCGTTGTTGAATACGTCATGACCGGTGACCACGCCGCCGCCGGCCGCCAGCTCATCCATTTTGTTGATGAATCCCCTATTACGGCTGACGAGGGAGCTTGAATAAGCGTCCTGGGACAGGAGCCCGACGATAACGGGATTTTCCGGCGTGGCGGCATTATACTTCGCTTTGAAATCGGCATTGTCAAACAATTTTTCGGCGGCAATAGCGGCGGAAGCGGCGTGGTCGGTGGTAGCGGTGGCGTAGACGGTGCCTGGCGGGGGGGCCGAAACTCCGGAATCAAAACCGATTACCGGAATACCCTTATTCTTACATTCGATCAGCAGATCTTTGACCGCTTCGGAATTTACCGCGGCCAGCGCGATGGCGGTCGGTTCTCTGGCAATAGCGGCTTTGAGTATGTCGTGTTGGTCGGCGACGTCGGATTCGGTTGTCGGGCCTTCAAAAGTGATTGCCGCGCCGAATTCCTCGCCGGCGGCGTCGGCGCCTTTTTTCACAGTTTGCCAGAATTGGTGCTGTGTTCCTTTGCAAATGACCGCGATATAGGGCATTTCCTCAATACCCTCCAACAATTTCACCGGCTTGCCCACGATATGCTGCAATATCAGCCGGGCGTCGCCGATATCCACTTTGCCGTTGGCGTTGACGTCGGCGGCCCGGCGTTGGTCTTTGGTCAGGATGATCTTGCCGACAAGGTGCTGCAGAACCAACCGGGCGTCGCTGATGTCCACGCCGCCGCTGCTATCCACATCCCCCGGAATGATTTCGTCCGCCGATACCGGCAGGATGGAGAGCGCTCCGGTCAGCAGAATGGCGGTCAGGAGTATGCCGAGTATGCGGGTGAGTGTGTTTTTTTGCATGGTGCAGTCCTTCCTTCTTAATTTAATCTTCGGTAAAATATCCGCTTTATATCAATACTATCACATCCCCGAACCTTTATCAAGAAATTATTTACATTTTTCCTATTGCTTGTCCGGGCGAAAACCGGTATAATGTTTTCCGATACAATCAGAGAGGAGACTATCTTATGAGTTTAACCTATTCCCATGAAGTGGAGCAGATGTGCGTCGTCAGCCGTTGTCCCAGCCACGGTCCGGCGCCTATTCCCGAGGAGGGCGCCTGGGTTGCCGCCACCCAGATCGGCGACCTGTCCGGTCTGACCCACGGCGTCGGCTGGTGCGCGCCGCAGCAGGGTACCTGCAAGCTGACCCTCAACGTCAAGGCCGGCATCGTCGAGGAGGCGTTGGTCGAGACGGTTGGCTGCTCCGGCATGACCCATTCGGCGGCGATGGCGGCCGAGGCGCTGCCGGGCAAGACGCTGTTAGAATGCCTCAACACCGATCTGGTCTGCGACGCCATCAATGTGGCGATGCGGGAAATTTTCCAGCAGTTCTGCTATGGCCGCACCCAGAGCGCCTTCAGCGAGGACGGCCTGCCCATCGGCGCGGGGCTGGAGGATCTCGGCAAGGGCCTGC
>WRDE01000144.1 GCA_009783605.1 Oscillospiraceae bacterium | reverse complement strand
TTGGCTTCTCCTTTCTTCCCGGAAGAGTACCCTGCCTTCTGCTGTTTACTTTCCGTTTGTGCGTACCTTGTCGTCTTGATATGTACAGTATATCTCATGTAAATGAGATTGTCAATAGAAACTTCTCGCTTAAATGAGATTTGTGTGGTTGCACAAAAATAGCGCTTTGTATTTGTACAAAGCGCATAAACAAGAGGTGATCATATGTCAGTATTCTGGGAACGGTATAGCGAACTTTCGACAAAGAAGGATGGAAGCCCAAACGGAACAGCTAAAATTCTTGGGTTTCCTTCTGGGAGTATTACGGCATGGAGCAAAGATGTAATGCCTGTTACAAAAACGATACAAAAAATCGCAGAATATTTTGGCGTGTCAACAGACTATTTGCTTGGCGAAGATAATCCAAATAGTCCAGAAGAACAACCACTCAATGAATCCGTATTAAAAATTCTGTCAGCAGCCGACGGTATGTCCTTGGACGAAATCAATGAACTTCTTGATTTTGTTTCCTACATAAAGTCGAAACGAAAATAGAAACTTCATCCTGTTCTTCTTCTGAAAGGGATGCTATTTCATTTTTTAATTTATTAAGTGCTTGAATCCGCTCATTCGTTTTTATGTAAAGGGATCCTTCTGATTTTTCCGATGCCGTTTTATCCTTCGCTTTCATACAAGCATCCTTTCTCCGCATCGAACATCTGTTCGTTTTTTGCATTATACCATACTTGAAAATAAAAATCAACCGCTATATCCTGTATAGGATCAGAGAATCATACACAAGTCACCCGGTTATCCGCACAAATTCCTTGCTGCAAGAAAGGATGTAAAAAATGACGGTGCAAGAACTAAAACAAGAGGCAAAGTGGTGCGGCGCAAAGCTGTACTACATCTCAACTGCTTTTGATGAAAGAACGTGCAAAGATTGTTTCCATCATGAAGGACGCGTTTATCATATATCGGAGGCTAAAGTCGGAAAAACATTGCCACCATTTCATGAGTTTTGCCGATGTGCGGTGTGCTTCGACACACGTGAAGCTGATTATAATTTACAACGCAAGAAAAATGAAGAATTTTTCAGGGATGCGTTAAAATATTTAAATAACGGGGACGATCTGTTGTTTGCGATGATTTGTTATGAAGAATTAGTTGTAAGACCTATATTTTTGTCTGAAATTATAAAACGATCAATGCCAAAAAAGTATGAAGCAATAGTTCTGCGCGAATATCAAAGAGCCATTTCCTATGCAAATGAATTAAAAACGCTTAATGGGAGACGTAAACGTATGAACACATGGTTTTTTTCAAAATACGAATCTTCAGATATAGAAATACCGGAGAATTGCATTTTTATAATTAAGGAATGTAAAAACAGGATGGAGCGCGACATCGCACTTTGAATTACTGAGCGCGGAAGTGAACATATTCAACATTATACACGGTTCTCCGAATTATTGTCGATTTGTTACATAATCACAGATTCTGTCATAAAATAAAAAAATCCCCTGCTCCCAGGGCGGGCGCGGGGGATTGTAAAAAGGCGGATGGTATATGCCGGCGGGGAAGAAGGACAAAAAGGAAGAATCCAAGAAAAAATATAAATACTGGAGAGGCTCCTTTGTCATCGGGAAAAAGGCGGACGGAACCCCGGAGCGCATCTATGTCCGGGGAAAATCCAAAGCGGAGCGCGACGAAAAGCTGGAGGAAGCCAGACGTCTGCACGCCCGTGGATTGAAGATGGGAGAGATGACCGTCCGGGAATGGTCGGATCGGTGGATAGCGGTATATAAGGCGAACGCCAGTGAAACCCAAAAGAATCATTACAAAAACAAACTCAAAAAAGATATCTTGCCGGATATTGGCTCTATTCCAATAAAAGACGTCCGTATGTCGCACCTTCAGGAGATACTCAATAAGCGCAAAGGCGATAAAAAAGGAACCGTTGAAAAAATCCGAATGGCGATTCGGCAGTTGTTTGCCGATGCGGAAGCCGAAGGAATCATCGAGCGTAATCCGTCTTTGCGGTTAGAGCTTCCCGAAATGACCGAAGAACCGAGGCGGCCGCTGACAGAAGTAGAGCGTCAGACTGTTTTGAAGGTAGCCGAAACCCATCCATGTGGCCCTTATATCCTCACGATGCTATACTGCGGATTACGGCGTGGGGAGTGCGCCGCTCTGCAAGCGGGGGATATAGACCTTGAGGAGAAACGACTGACCGTAAATAAATCACTCACTTTCCAAAAAAACATCGGCCAAATATCCGGAACTAAAGCCGCGAAAATGCGAAAAAGGAATATTAACAACGGAGAAGACGCCGGAGTTCGTGTGGTGCCGATCCCAGATATCCTGCTGTCAATATTAAAAACGTTATGTGACGGGAAGCAAGAAACAGAAATCCTTTTCCCAAAAAGAGACGGAGAACACGCAACAATGCAGACGGTCAGATGGTGGTGGAAATCTTTCTCCAGGGAGTGCCATATCACCGCCGGCGCTAATCTGTACCGAAACGCGATAAAATATGGCACCTCACCATTTGGCGAGGAAGTGACACCGCATTATCTCCGACACACATACGCGACGGATATATATGCAGCTGGCGTCGACGAAAAAGCAAGAAAGGAATTTCTCGGTCATGCCTCAAACGATGTCACGGACATATACACTGCAATGAGCGATGAGGCATTTGACCGGGCGTCAAAATTAATAAATGAATACTACAACTCAAAAAAATGGGGCAAAAATGGGGCAAATGAAAATGGCGAAGGGGCATAAACCCCTATCGCCATACTATTTTTATCAATTACTACATTCGGCTTGGGAAGCTAAAGTTCTGCCACTAAACTACACCTGCGTATTCGGAACAATGATATTATCGCATTATCCCGCCGATTTGTCAAGTTCCCAATGCGATCATTTTTATCAAACTCGCCCGGGCGCGGCCGGCCAGCTCCGGGTCCAGTTCAATGATTTCCCCTTCGGCACCGCCGATAACTGCCAGCAGTGTATCCGCCGTGACTAACTTCATATCCGGGCAGGTCAGCTTTTCCGGCACTAGCTGGTGTAGCCGGCCGGGATACCGGGTGTTCAACAAATCCACCACACCCCGTTCGGTCACAACAATGATTTCCTCTTTCCTTTGGCCGATATAGTCGATAATCCCGCTGGTGGACCCGACAAAATCTGCCAGCGCCAGCACCTCCGCGGCACATTCGGGGTGGGCCGCCACCAGTGCGCCGGGATGGGCGGTTTTCGCCGCCAGCAGATCCGCCGCGGTCACCGCATGGTGGACCGGGCAATACCCTTCCCAGGTGATGATCTCTTTCGCCGGTACCTGACGCCAGATATACTCGCCGAGATGTTGGTCTGGGATAAATAGTATCCGGCGCTGGGGCAGAGCCGAGACAATTTTGACCGCCGACGAGGAGGTGACACAGACGTCGGCTTCGGCTTTCAGTTCGGCGGTGGTGTTGATATACGCGACTACCGCCGCGTCGGGATTTTCAGTCCGGAACCGCGCCACCCGCTCGGGATCGATCCGACACGCCATCGGACAGCCGGCGGCCGGCGCCGCGAGGATAACGGTCTTTTCCGGCGCCAACAGCTTGATCCCCTCCGCCATAAACCGGACGCCGCAGACGATAACGGTGTCGGCGCCGCTGGCTGCGGCCTGTTCGGCCAGAGCGAACGAATCCCCGACGATATCTGCCAATTCCTGGATCTCCGGCGGCTGATAGGTATGGGCGGCGATAATGGCGTTGTGCTGTTGCTTATATTCTTTGATCCGGTCGATTACCAACTGCATATTAATCCTTTCTAATAATATATATTAATTGATATATATTATATCCTATGTGCTCTTATCGGTTTTTCTGAATGCTTTCAAATTCCCGCTGATCTTATGCCGTTCGGCCAACACGGCGGTTATATCGTCAGGAATAATATTTTGCTGGGCCATCATCACCAACAAATGGTAGAGCAGATCGGCGATCTCACCGGCGGTTGCCGCGTTATCGCCGTTTTTAGCGGCAATAACTGTTTCGGTGCATTCCTCTCCGATTTTCTTCAGAATTTTGTCCAATCCCTGTTCAAACAAATAGCAGGTATAGGATTTCTCAGCCGGATTATCTCGCCGGTCAAGTATGGTGGCGTATAATGTATCGAGTATATCGAGCATAAAATAGTCCCCTTTGTATATATTATTGAAATATCAACAAACTATATTAAAGAAGCAGCTGTAGCTTCCGGTATGACAAGCCGCGCCGGTTTGATCGACTTTTATCAGCAGCGTATCCCTGTCGCAGTCGGCCAGAATACCGCGTACCTGTTGAACATGCCCGCTGGTATCGCCTTTGTGCCAATATTCGCCCCGTGAGCGGCTCCAAAACCATGTCGTCCCGTCCTCAATGGTCCGGGCCAGCGCTCCTTGGTTCATATAAGCCAGCATCAGCACCTCGCCGGATCCGTGAGCCTGTATGACCGCCGGGATCAGCGCGGATTTCTCGAAAAACCGTTCCAGCGCCAGACCGTCCGCCGCTGTCGCCGCCAGCGTCACCGCGTCGGTCAGCGCCAGCGTGCCGGCATACAGCGATTTGCCGCAGATGGCACCGTATAGCCGCAGCGCCTTTAACTGGGCGATATGGCCGGCGTCCCGGATACCGCCGGAGGCGATAATATTGCAGCTCACCGCTCCGGCGAGGGCGGATAGCTGCTCAATATTCGGTCCGGTCAGCGTCCCGTCCCGGGAGATGTCGGTGAAAATCAGATACTGTACCCCCAACGCTTCCATCCGTTTCGCCAGCTCGATATAGTGTATCCGCGAAACCTCCAACCATCCCTCGGCGGCCACATAACCGTCCACCGCGTCGATGCCAACCGCGATCCGGCCGCCGTAAAGGGCGGCGGCTTTACCCGCAAATTCCGGGTTTTTTAACGCCGCCGAACCGAGAATGCAGCGGCTGACACCGGCGGCAAAATACCGCTCCAGCGCCGCAATATCCCGGATACCGCCGCCGACCTCCACCCGCAAGCCGCTCTTCCGGGCGACCCCGGCGATCAGTGCGTCGTTGACCGGCTTGCCCTCCCGGGCGCCGTCCAGATCCACCATGTGGATCCACTCCGCCCCCGCGGCGCGGAAGGACAGGGCCGTCTCCAACGGATCGGCGGCCACCTTATGGGCGGTGGAAAAATCGCCTTTAATGAGCCGGACACATGCGCCGTCCTGGATGTCGATGGCGGGAAAGATCAACATAAAGTATAATTCACCTCAATTATAACTTTCGGTTTTCTGGATTGTGCAAAAACGAAGCAAAAACACGCGGCATTTAGAGATGTGTTGGTTAGTCAATAACACCCTTGGTCGACAGCAGCCCGTCCTTTGGCGTCACCGCCAGCCGCAGTGCGTGGCCGGCGGCTTTGAAAAGCGCTTCCAAAATATGGTGGATATTGTCGCCGTATTCAGACCGCAGATGCAGCGTGATCCCGGCGTTGACCACAAAGGCGCGGAAGAATTCGGGGATCAGCGACACGTCGAAGCCGCGGTCTAAGCTTCCGGGATCAAATTCCGGCAGCCGGGCGTCATAAAACAAGTACGGCCGCCCGGAAACGTCAACCGTGGCAAACCCCAGCGCCTCATCCATCGGGACAAAAAAGCTGCCGAACCGGGCGATGTTGCTTTTATCACTCAGCGCGTCCGCGAAGGCCTGGCCCAACACGATGCCGGTGTCCTCCACCGTATGGTGGCTGTCCACCTGCAGGTCGCCGGCGGCGTTCAGCGTCAGCCCGAAACCACCGTGGACCGCGAAGGCGGTCAGCATGTGGTCGAAAAATCCGATACCGGTCTCCACCGCCGCCACGCCGCCATCGAGACAAATTTCGGCGGAGATAGCGGTTTCTTTGGTGGTCCGGGA